>NTKD01000009.1 GCA_002457275.1 OM182 bacterium MED-G24 | reverse complement strand
GGCGCCGCCGATCGATCCGGTGAACGATAGGTGTCAAAACGATCTCCCCAGAAATCGTGCACCCTGAACGTGAGATCATCGCCATGACTGAACAAATTCGGCTTGTCATCCCGCTCACGTTGCATGCGCAGGTCAATCACCATAGTGACGCCGCGTTCCTTCATCTCGAAGCGATCAGCGTCACTGACCTGGTGCATGTCCGCTGTTCGGATGAAGGCACCAAATTTTGTTCGCCGACCATCAGCCGTCCGATAACCACCGAGGTCACGGGCATTCTCAATACTACTGAGCGGTAACGCCCTGTCCGGGTGGTCGAGTTGAGAGGTCATCTCCGGTGTTTTTGAAGTCATGTCATCCTACAGGGTTCATTGCTGTTTGGTGGTACGTGGCGACCGATGCAGCACACTGATCGCATGTTTTAGGTGCAACGCCTGCTCCAGGTCATCGACTGCAATGGCCGCAGATTTCTGACGCTCCAGATCAGCGACTTTCGCCTCAAAAGCAGCCTCATTTTCAGGCGCAAATCCAGGTCCGTCCAGCGCCGGGTTCATCACATGCCCATGGGCACCAGGGACCAGCACATCAAAATCCTCCTGAAGAACCGAGTCCTCCGGAGGCTGACATTCGGCCACATAGTTCAGTGCCGCCGCGGGTTGTCGATAGCCCATCAACCGCTGCATCTGTTCCGGAAGTTTTCTGGCAATGTGTGGCGGGCAGGCAAGCAACTGGTTTTCCTCCTGGGCCAGGAAGCCGAGCGCGTAGTTGATATTCATACCCACCCGTCGATCAGCACTGCGATTGACACCCGCGCCATGGATTGACCAGCCTGTCCAGATCATCACACTGCCTTTAGGCATGACGGCCTGCACGGTCGGTTCTCCATAACCTCCTGTTCCATTCCTCGGCGCTTCGCGGTGGCTCCCCAGTACCGCATGGGTTGCCCCATTCTCTTCGGTAAAATCCGACAGCGCCCACATCACTTCCATCTGGGGATCGATACCGACATGTTGGAAGTCATGAAGCCACATGCCGTTGGCCCGATGCAGCTGCAACTGATGGGGCATGTCATCCCCACCGCCGCCGGGTCCAACATCAATGATCTGAGTCAGGTGCAACTGCCAGGGATAACGAAAACCCTGCTCACCCGGACCTTCCCGCCCGTTGATCCGAACGGCGTCCCCATTCAGTTTCTGTTCGCCCAAGATCCGTTTGGCCAGCTCAAGAATCACGGGATGAGCAATCATCTGATGACTTGATGCCGATCGAGCAACCAAGGCACCACAACGACGGGTACCCCCAAGCCCATGCAGACCATGGGGCGTGGCTTCAATATAGGAACGCATCTCGGAGACCACCTGATTACACGCAGGGCCTTGCACCGCGTTTTCGATAACCGCAAATCCGTGCCTGTCTACTGCATTCAGAACCTGAACGGCAAACGCTTCGATATCCAGATCGCCGGAGAGGACCTCGTCGTATTCGTATCGGCACAACTCATGGTTACCAAATATATTGGTTGTTTTCATGGCTTCCAGGCACCCGTCAGAAGAAGTGAAGAATGGTGAGTCATTACGTCGAATGCAAGTCACGACACTCTCCTCTCGACCAGTATCAACCGCGCTGTATACTGGCAAATCCTTGATTCACCCCCAGGCCTTTCGCGGATCTGCGACGGTGCAGACTCGTACAGGAACACCTTTTTGGCCAACAAACACGCCATCACCACAGAAGCACGCACCTTATTCCGTCTGTCGCTACCGCTCGCGGGTGCTCAGCTTGCGCAGATGGGCACGTCGGTCGCTGATGCGGTCATGGCAGGTCGGTACGGTTCTCAAGACCTCGCGGGGGTCGCGCTGGCCGGTGCGATGATGTGGCCGACCATGCTGCTGGTCATGGGCATTCTTCAGGCAGTGACACCCAGTGTTGCCCAGTACCATGGAGCCAAGGCGTATCGGGATATCGGCGAGGTCATACGACAGGGGCTTTACATCGCAGTCACAGGGGGCGTTCTGGTGGCCCTGCTCCTGTCTTCCATTCAGCCTGTCTTCCATTGGATGGAGATCGATCCCGATGCCAGCGCGATTGCCGTCAACTACCTGAAGGCAACTGCCTGGGGAATTCCTGCACTGATGGCTTTCTATTGTTTGCGTTTCCTCGCAGATGGGATGAGCTATGCACGCCCCGCAATGATCATTATCGTTTCAGCGCTGCTGCTCAAGATCCCGCTCAACTACGTGTTGATCTTCGGAGCCTTTGGGATCGACGCGATGGGCGGTGCCGGGTGTGGTGTCGCCCAGGCGATCATCATGTGGTTCCAGTTCACCATGATCCTCCTCGTCGTGACGCGTCCGCGATTCAACGCCACAGCCTGGTGGCACCAGTTCAGCCTGCCCGATGCTCAAAGAATCGCGGAACTCCTCCGCGTCGGTGTCCCGATTGCAGGGACGCTGTTTGCCGAGGTCGGGATGTTCTCAGCAGTCACTCTCCTGCTGGGTCGATTGGGTGCTGAAACGGTTGCTTCGCATAACATTGCGTTCAACATCAACGGGGTCGCCTTCATGATCCCCATGGCACTGGGAATGGCCGCTACGATTCGAGTGGGATTCAGGCTCGGTGAATCCGACCCGAATGGTGCACGAGAGAGCGCCTTTCTCACCGTCGCAGGGACAGTCCTCGTGAGCGCACTGAGCGCGGTGGCAATTTTCATCTTTCGAGAAGACATCGTTGCCCTTTATACGCATGACCCGGCCGTCGCCACCCTGGGCTCATCATTGCTAATGTTCGTTGCGTTTTTCCTGGTGATGGATGCCATTCAGGCGACCGCACTTGGCGCACTCCGGGGTTACAAGGACACCCGGATTCCCATGGTCATGGCGATCGCGGCCTACTGGGGTGCGGGACTTCCAGTGGGCTGGGTGCTGGGCTACGGGGTCGGTGTACCGGCGCAGGGTGCCTTTGGATTCTGGATCGGCCTGACAATCGCGGTGACTGGTGCCGCAAGTCTGTTGTGTCTGCGCTTGTGGCGTGTCGCAGGTCGTATAGAACCAACCCACAAAAACACTGCCCAACCGGATTAAGTGGTTCGCCGCATCGATACATACCCAACAATAAAACAGATCACGATCGGCAACAGGACCGCAATCACAGGATGAAAACCAAACACCATGCTTGCGGGCGCCAGCAGGTCCTGCAGGAATTTGAACGCAAATCCGATGACTAACCCAATCAGGATTCGAACACCCATACCTGACTCACGCAGCGGTCCAAAGATGAACGAGATCGCGACGACAACCAGACCAATAGTCGCGATCGGCTGAAATATTTTTGTCCAGAAGCCCAACTCGAATTTAGTGGCACTCAGTCCCTGGCGTCGCATGTAGTCAATCTTGTCGTTCAGTTCAGCCATAGACATGCGCTCTGGTTGCACCAGGATCTCCATGCTCAAGAGATCCGGTTCTATCTGACTGTCCCATCGATAACTCGGTAACTTCTTAATCTCAGTTCGGGGGAGGTCGTCCACTGTCAGAGGAGGGACAATCCGGGTGATGGATACACGCTCAAGCAACCAATAGGGATCATTCGAGTCGTCGTCACGGAACGTACCGGTTCGCGCAAAAATGGTCATTACCGGGTTGCCATCCTCGTCAACCTCATACTGGCTGATGCCTTTGACGAGCCCACCATCATCGACGTCGTCAAAGTGCATATAGACATTGCCTTCCCTGTACCAGAGGCCCTGGATTTCCGCATCCTTGTTCTGATTGCCGATGGCTGCCATACGGTTTTGGTGCGCCGTGCGTTCCAGGTCCGGCAACACGAACTCGCCAACCAGTAAACCGACCCCTGCCAGCACGAGGACGGGAATAATCGCACTCCAGGTGATTCGCCAGGTGGAAATTCCCGCCGCACGCATGACCAGAAGCTCACTACTGGACGCGAGTGCGCCCAATCCCGCCAGGCATCCCACCAGTGCGCCAAAGGGAATCAATTCATAGATGATTCGGGGCACGCTATACAGGCAGAACATGACCACCTTAAACATCGTGTATTCACCCTGAACATCTTCGATCTGCTCTATAAAGGTAAAGATGGTCAGTACACCGACAAGACCAAGGACTGCCGCGAGCATCGTATTGCCGACAGTCACAGCGATGTAACGGTCAAGCTGGCGCATATGACTTCCGTCGAAACATCGAAATCAGCGCGCCAAAAGGACGGCCAAGCTTATCCAGGTGAAAAAACCCGACCATCACGACAAAAAAGATCGTATGGATGGTGAGCATTCCGGTGCCGATCGGCAGTTGCTCCTTCTCGACAGCTGATCGAGCTGCCGATAGTGAGACGATGTAGAGGATGCAGAACAACATTCCAGGCGCGAGGCGAGTGTAGCGGCCCTGCCGTGGATTGACCTTGCTGAGCGGGACCGCCACGAGAGCGATAATGGGCACAATGACCACGAGTGACAGCCGCCATTGCAGTTCAGCAATTAGAATCGGGTTTGGACTTTGTGCCAGCGTCAGCGTCGGAATCGCGCCTCGCCGATAATGCGGTTCAAGATTCCTCTCACGCTCTATCAGTTGACCATATTCCTCGTACTCAACCACCTGATAGTCACCACGACCCGGGGTCCCGCTGAACCGTTTCCCGTTTCTCAGGACTAGGAAACGATCACCATTTTCGTCCCTCGCTGAATGTCCGGATTCAGCGATCACCGTCACAACTTCTTTAGGTTTCTGGAATCCAGTGGAGCGGAATTCCGATATGAAAACTGTATCTAGTTCACCTTCGTCGGTCAGCTCTTCCGTATAAGTCACACGTTTTCCGGTGCGCAACGTCTGGAATCGACCCGGCACCAGCGTGTCAAACTCGGTCATGCTGCGTTGCTCATTGAAGAGGTCCTCCACCTTCGCATCCCCCATTGGTTTCAGATACAGGGTGACAAATGCGGTCAACAGCATCACCAGAAACGCAAGGACCAGGGTCGTAATAAGCAGACGACGGTCACTGAAGCCACAAGCCTGCAACACAACCATTTCGCTATCCGCCCAGAGTCGACCGTAAACAAGCATGATGGACAGGAAAAAACTGATCGGAATGACCAGCTCAAGAAACCCCGGCAATCGGTAGGCAATGATCAGAAACAGGATATCCTGCGTCAGCAACCCTTGTGCGGCTTCATCGAGGTATCCGGAGAACCGCCATGCCGTCGCGACCGCAAGCACTACCCCCGCCACAGCAAACATGGTGAGGAAGACTTGACTGGCAAAGTAGCGGTAGAGAATCACAGTGGAATGATGACCTGCCGGGTTGAAAAAGGCCAACTGACTGTACAAGTGACCTATGGCAGTGAGAATCGTTCCTCAATGACTTCATTGGGCCGGATCATTCTGAGCCGACGTTGGAAGAAGCCCCGAGACAGGAATGCTTCTCAATGCGCCCAGTTGCATGTACCGTCCAGTTGCATGTACATAGGGAGACAGCTATGCGGCCACCGGCACCAATGCGATCATCGACGCCTGCCTGAAACGGCTCCGACCCATTCGGCTGACGACGGCTACGACTCTACTCGGAATGCTGCCCCTATGGTGGGGCGGTACCGCCATGTTCAAACCGATGGCGATCTCGATCATCTTCGGGTTTGCTTTTTCAACGCTGCTGACGTTGGTGGTGGTGCCTGTGGTCTATGCCATCCTGTTCCGCAGCGAAGCGACCCATGCCCGTTGATGTCTCTACCGCGCAGTAGGAATGGAAGGCGAGTCGTCGGTTCCCCGTTCGACAATCAACATATCCAGTTATTGCGTTTGAAAAATCAGAAGGAGTCAATATGACCGAAGTGGCAGTGATCGTAGGCGGAGGGCCGGGCGTCAGCGCGAGCTGTGCTCGACTATTCAACAAGGAAGGCATGAAGGTAGCCGTTGCTGCACGAAACATCGGCAAGACGGCACTGAAAAAACTGGCCGATGACCACGGCGTGCAACTGATCGCCTGTGATGCAGCAGATCCGGACAGCGTGGCCAGTCTGTTTGACACCGTGAAGCAGGACCTGGGTAATCCTACTGTCGTCGTGCACAACATTGACGGCCGATCCGCCGACATCTTCAGAAAACGCATCACGGAAGTCGATCCTGCCCTCGTACAGAGCGTCATCGCCAATTCAACCTACAGTGCGTTCCTTGTCGGGCAACAAGCGGCACGTTGCCTGATGGAGAACGACATCGGTGACAACGGTCGGGGCTCCATCATCTTCACCAACGCCAGTGCCGCGATCAAAGGTTATCCCAGAAGTGGTGCATTTGCCGCCGCGTGTCATGGCAAGGCGGGGCTCGCGCAGAGCATGGCTCGGGAGCTGATGCCTGAAGGAATCCATGTCGCCAATGTGCCCATTGATGCCGCCATTGGCGTGCCCCAGGAAGATGGTTCGCGCAAACACTGGGGTGCCGGGGAAACCGAAAATGACAACATGGCGGATCCGGACTTCATCGCGGAAGCTTATCTTCAGATTCACCGGCAGCATCGGTCGACGTGGACCCATGAGGTGGTGCTGCGTCCGTGGGTTGAGAACTGGTAGGCATTAGTCCCGGATGTGCGACCAGGTCTGACTGGCATATTCCAACTCAAAAACGTGCGGATTTTGCATGGCCTCTCACTCATCAAATCCGAATGACGGGCTAAGGTGATGAAGGAAAAGCGCAATCGCATTGCCATGTGACGCAGCTGCGATTGTCCGCCCTTCGTTTTCCTGCACAAGCTGGTTGAGTGCGTTCACAACCCGGGTCTGGCAGATTCGGGAGGACTCGCCCCCGGGTAATGCAAAATCAAAATCCTCCCAGTTGCGTTGTAGCGAGGCTCGCCAGTCGGTCAGTAATCCCTCTGACAGTTTTCGCTCCCTGAGATCCGGGACCGTCTCGATGGTCAAACCCAGCCGCTCCGCCGTGGGTGATAAAGTCGCAATCGCCATTGGATAAGGGCTCGCAAACAGGCTGTCCACGTTCACTGTCTATGCCCGTGCTTTCGACAGTGCTTCCGCCTGACGCTCTCCTTCAGGACTGAGTGGCCACTCCGGCTCAGATAACTCACGATCCGGCACGCTCTCGGCGTGCCGGATCAACAGGACTTTCGTTGTTTGTCCTTGCAACAGTGGTTCTCATTTCAGGTTGAGATTATCTTAACCCGTCACGTACGGCAGACCATGTCATCTCTAGGACGTGCGAACCATATTTCATTCCGAGGAGCAACGCGACGTGGGAATCTCCGGCTCATGGCAGCACATTGTTCATCCCGCAGAAGCTGCAAGTACGAGATCCTCACGATCGCTTCGCGCTCTCAGAATGGCCCATCGTGCCCGCAAACAGGATGACCAACATCATGCGCAGTTTAGCCGCCACGGTGATTACGTTAAGGTGACCTCTCGTCCAGATGGGGAAACGACATGGCCAATGAACCCGTTGACGTCCTGATCATCGGCGCGGGCGCATCCGGGGCCGCAATGGCGTGGAGCCTTGCCGATACCCGGATGCACATCCTGTGTATGGAGCAGGGCGACTGGATGAACCCGTCAGAGTACCCCAGCACAGGCATGGACTGGGAGTCGCGATTCTCTTCAGAATTCAGCATCAGTCCCAACGAGCGCAAGCGGGAGACCGACTACCCGATCAACGAGAAGGATTCCGCCATCGGCGTTGCCAACTTCAACGGTGTTGGTGGCGGTACCATCCTGTACGCGGGTCATTTTCCGCGCTTCCATCCTTCTGATTTTCGCGCCAAGTCACTCGACGACGTGGGTGACGACTGGCCCATCAACTATGAGCAACTTGAGCCCTTCTATAACGTTAACGACCGCATGATGGGCGTCTCGGGTCTCTCCGGCGACCCGGCGTACCCCGCAAAGCAGACCGTCATGCCGCCCTTACCCATGGGTTATTCCGGTGAAATAATGGGCCGGGCGTTCAACAAACTCGGCTGGCACTGGTGGCCGTCGGATGTCGCCATTGCAACCACTGACTACGACGGACGCGCCCGGTGTATCAACCTAGGCGCATGCAGTTCAGGATGTGCACAAGGCGCCAAGGCCAGCACGGACGTCACCTACTGGCCTCATGCGATCCGTGCCGGCGTGGAACTGAAAACACGCTGCCGCGTTCGCGAGATCACCGTCAATGACGACGGCATGGCATCGGGTGTCATCTACTACGACGAGAATGGTGACGAGCAGTTCCAGCCCGCGGAGGTTGTTGTCATGGCATGCAACGGTATTGGTACGCCGCGCATTCTACTCAACTCCACGTCCACCTCGTTTCCCGACGGTCTTGCGAACTCTAGTGGCCTCGTTGGCAAGAACCTGATGTTTCATCCCTATGCCAACATCCAGGGTGTCCTCCCCGAGGAAACCGATGGCTACCGTGGCCCAACGCTGTCACTGTGGAGCAAGGAGTTCTATGAAACGGATGCCTCCCGCGGGTTTGTGCGAGGATTTACCCTTGAGATGCATCGCGGTAACCGGGTTGTCAGAACCGCATTGAACGGCGTTATGTCCGGTCGCATCCCCTGGGGTGAAGGCCATCACGATGCGTATCGCAGGTTGCATAACCACATACTCGGTATGTCAGCCATCTGTGAGGACCTACCCGAGGAACACAACCGGGTCACCCTTGATCCGGACCTGACCGACTCAAACGGTATACCCGCGCCAAAGATCGACTATACGCTGTCCGAGAACAGTCAACGGATGCTGGACTTTGCAGTGGAGCGAGGAACGGAGCTACTGGAAACCTGTGGCGCCAGCGAAATCCTGGTGCAGTCACCCATCCCCTTTGGCGGTTGGCATCTTCTCGGTACGGCACGTATGGGATCGGACCCATCCAGATCCGTCGTCAACGAGTGGGGCCGCAGCCACGACGTGAAAAACCTGTTCATCATCGACGGCAGCATTTTCGTGACATCAGCGGGCGTCAATCCCACACAGACCATCCAGTCCCTCGCGCTCTACATCGCCGACCAGATGAAGCAGCGACTCGCCAACCTCTTCGACTGACGACGATCAAAGGACGACCAGGGAAAAACAGTGAATACCATTACCACCGACAATCCAATTTCATCGGAGCAAACATCCATACTGGCATGCCTTGCATCCATATTGATCCCTGCTAGTGACAAATACGACATTCCCGGAGCCGACGATGAAACGATCATGAGTGACATCATCAGCGCTGCGAGAGAGCACGCGGAATCTTTCAAAACAGGCCTGGATGCGTTCGACGCATACGCTCAGTCTGAATTTGACACGGATTTCGTCTCCCTTGACCATGACGACCGTATGGCGATCGTTGAACATTTCCAGGACAACGCCCCTCATTTTATCCATGCGCTGGTCAGCGTCACCGTAAGCGTTTACTACCAGGACACCCGGGTCATGAAGTCTCTGGGATTGGAAGCACGTCCTCCGTTTCCAGAAGGCTACGAGCTACCCCAGGGTGACTGGAGCATGCTCGACCCCGTGAAGGAACGGGGAGAGATCTGGCGAAAGGCCGACTAATCCAGACCAGATTCTGATCGACACCGAGTAAGCACCCCTGATGTCTGAACACATCGCACAAGTCACCTGGCTCCGTGGCCCGAACAAGGTCTTCGTCGACAATCAATACAGCCAGGGGCACCAATGGCAATTCGACGGTGGCGCTGTGGTCGCCGCCTCTTCGTCACCCTCCTTTGTCCCACTGCCAATGTCCGTTGAGAACAACGTCGATCCAGAGGAAGCGTTTGTGGCAACACTGTCCAGCTGTCATATGTTGTTCTTCCTGTCGCTTGCCGCAAAACACCGCTGGACGCTCGATCTATACGCGGACAACGCCACCCGTCTCATGGCAGAAGATGATGAAGGTCGTCTCGCCATGACGCAGGTTACATTGTATCCCGGTACTCACTTCTCCGGTAAACGACTGCCCACGCGTGGTGACACTGACCACATCCACCACCAGGCGCACGATCTTTGCTTCATCGCCAATTCAGTCAAGACCGTTGTCACCGTCGAACCGGTTTTCTGACGCAAAAACGCGTGAAACGTGCACCACTCTGACCGCCGGGTACGCATGTGATTAATTCGCATTGGAACTGATCAGGTAACCTCATGGCGGAAAAGCCATTTCCAGCCTACCTGGGTGACGAACCCTACGTATTTGTGTCGTATGCACACGACGATGCTGCAGCCGTCTACCCGGAGCTCGAACGACTGAATGCCGGTGGACTGAACGTCTGGTATGACTAAAGCATCAGCGCCGGTAGACGATGGTCCGACGAACTCGTCTCCGCGATCACCTGCGCCGCGGTAATGATCCTATTCGTGACACCCCGATCGACTGCCTCCGGGCATTGCCAGGATGAAGTCAGTTATGCGCTTGATCGGGACATTCCCGTCGTCGCCGTACACCTGGAGGACACCGAGTTACCACCCGGTCCGTCGCTTCGACTCTCAAAAAAACAAGCCATACTCGTTGAAGACATGGGCTATGACGCTTATTTAGGGAAACTGATGCGGGGGTTATCAGAGCATCTCAAGATCACCGATGCCGGTGCGCGCGTTCCCGCGGCATCGGGCACGACCAGGGGATTCTCGGGGAAAAGATGGCTGGGGATGATCTAGGCAGCCATCGTGAGTGTCGTGCTCATGGCAGGTGTCGGACTCTAACTGAATCTGCCAACAAGCGAGGCTATCCCCCACCGAAAGCCGCCATCGCCGTGCTGCCATTTGACAGTATGAGTAGCGAAGCCGGCCACCAGTATTTTGGAGACGGCGTTACAGAAGAAATCCTCAATGCGTTGGTGCGAAAGAATACCATCCCGGTCATCGCTCGTATGTCCTCGTTTCAGTTTAGGGACCAGAACCTGAATGCCATCGACGTTGCAGACGAGTTATCGATATCACATGTTGTACAAGGTAGCGTACAGAAATCCGGAAACCAGGTACGTGTTACGGCGCAGTTGATCGATGGTGGCAGCGGCGTTCAACTCTGGTCCGCCGCCTTTGATGGCGAACTCACCAACATCCTGACATTACAGACAGACATCGCAGAACAGATCGTCGATCAGATCCGGACCGAATTACCGGGTGCCTATGAACAACCACAGATCTACGGTACACAATTTGATGAGGATGACGATGGGTGGCCAGTACCATTTCCGATTGAGGACCCGGCGAACGTTAACGAGCGTCGACTATCCCTCGGTCTCAATACGCTGGAAGAACATACGCGGAAATGTTTGATCGGGAGACGGTACGGCGTGCTGCGGTCGCAAAAGCGGCGCAGCAGGGTACTGAATCCGACTAGATTTGCATACGCATACGCAAGCTTGTTTAACATCACTACAGCGCCGGATACTCTCGTGCAAATAATGTACACTCGCTTGGCGGTGTCGATGCTCACACCGCAGGTCGATATCCACAAAACAAATCACTCGAGGGGAATTCAGGCATGGCAGACAAACAGGGCACGATGATCTCTGAAGCTCTCGATATTGGCCTTGTCGCCAATGATTTTGATGCCATGGTCAGGTTCTATCGCGATGGTCTTGGTATGCCCTCCATCGAAGGTATTGAACTACCGGGGACAAAACTGACCCGTTTCCAGGCAGGTCGAGGCGTCCTGAAATTCAATCAGACATCGGCCCTACCGGATCCAGCCCCTGGCGACGTCACACGAAGCCGGGGCATGAAGCTCTTGACCATTGTCGCTCCCGATCTTCAACCCATATCACAGTCCCTGGAGGCCGCCGGGTTCCCAGCCTTGTCCATTGAGGACCATGGTCAGTACACCCTGGCATTTACCAAGGACCCGAACGATACGTTGATTGAGCTGGCAGGCGCCAAAGGTTACGGACCAGACCCCGTCATTCAGGCGATCGGACTGACGGTAGGAAACATGGAAGCCAGTCGTTCATTTCTCACGGAAGTGCTGGGCTTTACCGAAGGCAAGACCGAACCCGTGCCGTCGCTCGGTACCGACAAGCACGAGTTTGCCGCCGGCGCGACCACCCTCAAGCTCTGGCAGATTGACGATCTGGAAGCACATACCGGCCCTATCCAGGCTTACGCAGGAATCCGGTATCTGACCGCGGTCGTCGATGACATGGACGCAGTACTGTCTCGAGCGCGCGACGCAGGGCGAAACGTTCCATTTGGACCGGTTGATATTGCCCCGGGCGTCCAGATCGCCATGGTCGAAGACCCGGACGGAAACTGGTTCGAAGTGGCCTCTCGTGGTTAGAACCGAGGACCACGGATACGGATGGCAGACTACCGGCCCTTTGCGCGACCTTCTTTGACGTCTTGCGCATCACCGGCATCCGGATACTGCGGCGCATACTGTTCATACAAATGACGACCAATACGTTCGATGCGGGTCCGCTCTTCCTCCTCTAGCGGCCCTGCGTGCAGCGCCGAAATGGCTTCGTCCAATTGCTCCGCGTTCCCGGGACCCGCAATCACCATGTCCACTTCCGGGCGTGATAATGCATAACGGTAACAGTCTCGTGCACTAACCGGAGACTCTCCCGGAGGCATCTTCGCCGGATCGAGCAAATGCCCCCAACGCGTTGACGTATAGGTGGCTACCAACGGGCGACCCACTGCAGACTGAGGTAAAAGTGGAAAGATATCCTGCTCCGCCCCCCGATGAACCGGGTTGTAACGGAACATCACCAGATCATAGGGTGCTTCTGCTTCGAAGAACTGTGGCACCAATGGGCGGTTGTGACTGCTGATCGAAAGATAACGCACTATGCCCTTGTCACGCATCTGCTCGAACGCTTCCTGGTAACCGGGGACCGGCATCTTCATATGGTTACCGAGCAGCAGAAAATCGAAATGATCCTGGCCTGACTCTTTCAGACATGCCGCGACCTCCGCCTCAATCGTTGTCGGGTCATCCGAGTAGGACTGGATGACCAGCACCAGTTCATCTCGATGCTGCTTCGCAAGATTACGCATCGCGGTAGCAAAGCCGGGCTGGCGGACCGACCCCCAGTACAAGTAGTTGATACCCTGGTCAAACGCGGCTTCAATTGCGCTAGCCGGTGCGTTGAAGGTGGAGCCAAGCCCGATCCTGGACGTATCCAGGCCTGTCGCCCCAATCTGTCGTCGATCCAGAAAGTCTGCCATCAGCATGCTCCGCGTTTACTGTTTTTCGTAGCGCAGGTACTCACCCGGCACCCGGTTGAACGCCATGGGGAATTCGGGATCCCGTTCCTGTATTTCTTTCGGGATAGCGCGACCCCAACTCGTTGGCGCCTCGTTCGCTCTCCGATAGAACCAGCCCAGTAATACCGTTCGCCGCTCATCTGTCTTGTTGGGCCAGGTGCCATGCAGCACACGAGCGTCACCAATGACCAGTTGCCCCGTTTTCGCCGGAACATCAATGGCATCCGGATGATCCATGAACATCCATTCGTTGGTCTCTTCTACCGCATAGCCACCACCCTCGTGTGGGGCCACCAGCTTGTCGTGCAGATCGATCCGTTTCAGGTGCGAACCCGGAATCACACGCAGACAACCGTTCTCTCGTATTGTGTCTGTGAGATACCAGTTCAGGAACACCTGCTGTGGCCAGGGCGAAAGGCTGACCGGATCATCCCAGCGCCCCCAGTCCTGATGCCAGTACAGCGCTGGCGCCTGACCCGGTTTCGAAATGATCTGGTATGTACCCCCGCTTTTGAAATCATCCATCTGCAGCGCATCCATGATCGCCTTGGGATATTCGATCAGTTCATCAACAATACTGTCCTGCGGCAAATTGGGCGATCGCGGGGAGACATTGCGCTCACCCATCAGATGGATATCTGACCCCTGGTACTTCCACCGTTCAGGATGCTTCATCGAACCAAGCCACTGATCAGACCACTCCTGCCATGCTTCAATACGGCCAGGCGTTAAGCCACCGTCAACGACACAAAAGCCATCGACCAACAGTCGCTCACGTGCACGACTTATTTCTTCTGCGCTGAGGTGCATGTGGGACGCTCTCCTCTATCCCTATTCCTTTTGTGCTTTCGCTTTTGCGGTGGCTTCTTCGGCCATCCTACGCTCCGTAACGTCCATGCGCACCTAGAGCTCGCGATTCATTTCACCGATGCTGCGTGCAGCATGTTCGTTTTACTGGATCGACGCCCAATAGGCAGTCACTCGATCATGCCCCTCAAGAGGATTCGGCGCTCCCAGCCTAGGCAAACTACCTGAACACATCCACAGCGCAGGTACGAGTGAACAATCAGCACGCGTCGAGGTATCGCCGGCCTCAAAAGCCCCGTCACCAAGGTGTTTGTTCAAGGCGCCGATACCCCGGCGAACCTGGCCGACCAACAGATAAACGACGCCTTGATTCCGGGAGTCGGGCATCATCTGGACCAGACTCAAAAAGACATTGTGCATCAGGCAGATGTCGCCGATTCGCGACAGTACACGAACGTTAGCATGCTCAGGGGGTGACGCCGCCAGGAGCGCCTCGTCCGGATATTGTTCGTCCAGATATTCCCCGATGACTTCGGATTCCGGAATCAGTTCACCGTCAATCCCGTCGCATCCCGGAACAATCGTGCAAAATGGAACGATGAGAGATTCGCCGCGGCGGCGACTTCCGCCAACGTGGTATTCGATGACGCTGACACCTCTTTTGCAGAGAGTGCCCGACGCAGTTTGTTGATCTGATGACTGTTCACGAAAATCAGTCTGCCTCGAACCGAGGCACTGCGTTTGATCCAGCTTGCTGTCCTGCGTTGGTGGCACCAATGTTAGACTCGACCAGATCAAAAAGGAGCAGATCGATGACAGAGTTCGCAGGCAGGATCGCCGTTGTGACTGGCGGTGGTACAGGAATGGGACGTGCACTTGTGCGACAGCTACTAGCTGAAGGTTGTCATGTCGCCACCTGCGATGTCGTCGAAGAAAATCTTCAGGAAACCGCTCGAATCGCGAGGAATGAGGCGCCTCAGGGCATTCGTCTCAGCACCCATCAATGTGATGTGGCCAGTGAAGATGAGGTGTCACGTTTTGCGAGCGAAGTAGCACGCGATCAGAAGACGGACCATATCAATCTGCTCTTCAACAACGCTGGTATTGGTGGTGGCGGAAGCCTGGTGAATGCCGAACGCAGCGAATGGGAGCGCACTTTCAACATCAACTGGAACGGCGTCTACCTCTGTACCCGAAATTTCCTGCCTATGCTGCTCGCCAGCGACGAAGGTCACATAATCAATACTAGCAGCGTGAACGGTTTTCGCGCGTCACTGGGAGGCAACATTCCGCATACGGCCTACAGTGCCGCCAAGTTTGCCGTGAAGGGATTTACGGAAGCCCTGATAAATGACTTTCGTTTTAACGCACCCCATCTGAAGGCAACTGTCGTCATGCCAGGTGGGGTGGGTACTGACATCGCACGTAACACGTCGCGATTGGTCGGCGGCGGTGATCCAGCCACCTGGAGCGACGTCGTCGTCAATGAGATGAGAAGCCAGTGGCAAAAACGCAGCACGGAACATTTGCAGGCACTCAATATCAATCCAGCACTCATCGATATGACCAACGATGAGGTGCGAGCCTACATGGTGGAAAGAGAAGATGCCTACCGTGAAATCGGCATCACACCGGATGCCGCCGCAGACATTATCCTGAACGGTGTCCGGAATAATCACTGGCGCATACTGGTAGGAAAAGATGCAGAAGCCCTGGATCGTGCGGTACGCAAACATCCACATCAGACCTACGACCTCGACTTCAACAAGTACGTTAAAGCCGAATGGCAGGATTAGCGGTTCTTTTAGCCCGTTTGGGCCTTGATCCACTCTATTTCCTCGGTCTATCGCCTATATTGGGACAGGTATCTTGTGAGATAGCAGACGATCCAACCTACCTACGCAATTGTGTTCAGCGGCGAAATTGTCGAAGGTTTCCAGCCCATTTCCGTCAAAGCGCACATGGCCAAGCTTTTCGCCGGCAAACCCGTCGTTCTGAAGAGAACTGCCGACAAAAAGGAAGCTGCCAAGTACGGCTCCGCGCTGAAGTGGATCGGTGCCGACTTCAAAGTGAAAGTCGTCAAGGCCCCGGTCACCGAGTCAGCACCCCCACAGCCCACGACCACCGCACAACCCACGGGGCGCACCGGCAGCGCCGACAGCGCGTACAATAGCGAAAATGCCGAGGGTTTTTCACTGCGACCAAACGAGGGTGACATATTCGACCCAGAGCCCGAGACCGAAAGTCCCGAACTGGATCTTTCAAGTATCCAGTTGGCGCGTGACGACGATGCATTCCTGATTGAACCCACTGAAGAAACGGTGGTATTCCTCGATCTTACTTCTTACGAAGTCGCGGAAGTTGATGATACGCCGCTGGCTGAAACGACCCCCGAAGTTAAACGTGTCGAAGCACCAGACTTTGGCCTCGACGAGCCAGGTGCAGTGTTCGAAGCACTGCAGGAAGAAAAAGAGCTGTTAAACCCGGATACGTCTGCCATGACGTTCGCGATGTCCGGTTCCGATCTGGTCGATCCGGACGAACTGAAGGAAGAGGCCCCGCCACCCCCGGACACGAGCAAGATCAATCTGGTCCCCAATTTCGACTAGCCCAACCCGGCGGGTTCGCAAACGGACCCGGTAAAAACCTATTCAACGCGGCGATAGTCGATGGACCCCGTTCGTTGGGCGGTCGAGCGCGCGGTACTGTCGATCCAGCGTCACATGAACAGAAATCGTGGTTGTGTCATTCACCATCAAGTCCCTCGCATCTCGACCGATCCTAATCACGTGTGAATCTGCAGATCAGCGACCTGCACTGACCATACTTGCCATATGGTACGCTACCGCTTTTCCAAACCTAGCGTACCAAGGTTGCCGATATGGATTTTCAAGATATTGAATATCGCGTCAATGAACCCGTTGCGACCATCACACTCAGCCGACCGGATCAACTGAACTCTTTTACACGGCACACGCTCTCGGAGATTCGAAAGGCGATCAATGCCGCCGTTGCAGACCGACAGGTTGTCGGTCTTGTCATCACTGGCAATGGTCGAGCGTTTAGCGCCGGCCTGGACATGACGACGCTTGCAGAAGTCACCGGCACATCAGATTCCAAGGCAGCCTCCAATGAGTCGCAGAGCAATCAGTTACCCGGTATCTTCAGCTACTTTCTAGAAGTCCCAAAACCCATCATTGCCGCTGTCAACGGCGTTGCCGCGGGCGGCGGTCTGATTCTTGCGATGATGAGCGATCTACGCTTCGCCAGTACAGAGGCTTCCGTCACGACCGTTTTTCTGAAGCGCGGCCTCATTGCAGAACATGGTTCCAGCTGGCTGCTGCCACGCATGGTGGGTGTCAGCAAAGCGCTGGACCTGCTCTGGATGAGCGACAAGATCGGCGCGGAAGAAGCGAAAGAGATTGGGCTCATTGATCGGTTGTGCGAGCCGGATCAGCTGTTGGCAGAAGCCACCGCCTATATCGAGAAACTGGCCGTGACCTCTGCGCCAAAAGCGATCGCGGCGTCTAAACACCTGGTCTATCGACACCTGGGGATGGAATACACCGACGCACTGCGAGAAGCAGACGGCGTACAGGGCGACTTTGTGGGTGCGCCTGATTCGATTGAAGGCGCTAAATCCTTTATTGAAAGACGACCACCACAATTTCAACGGCTCGGCGACGACTGACTCTCATCCACCCCCTCCCTGAACCCCGTTCGTCCCCTGTGATACCCTCCCCGTGCCATACACGAGGGAGCAACAGATGAGCGAAGTCGACGTCAACGCAGATCCGTATATGTACAACGGATTCCCCATGAATACGCCACTGGATATTCGACTGGGGCTGACCAAAGAAGAAGGGATCTACCACAAACTGCGCTGGGGCATCATATCCGCCTCATCAATCTCGTCAGACTGGATCAAGTCGTTGCAGGACGTTCCCGGTGCAGAGTTTGCAGCTGTTGCCGCGCGTGATAAGGACAGAGCACGCGCCTTCGCTGACGCCCACGAAATCGAAACCGCCTACGACTCCTACGAGGCGTTGTGCAACGACCCCGACGTGGACATTGTCTACATCGCGTCAAAGACCTGGGACCACCACCGTGATCTGATGATGGCCATTCAGGCTGGAAAGCACGTGGTCTGCGAGAAACCGTTTACGGATACAGCCGATCAGGCGAAGGAAGTCTACGAAGCCGCGGCAAAAGCGGGCGTCGTCTGCTGGGAAGGCATGTGGCTGCGCTTTTTCCCTGCGGTGGAACACGCGCGGATGGCTATGGAACGAGGCGACATCGGTGATGTGAAACTGGTGACTGCCGACTATCCGGACCGTGTTTATGCACTCAACCCCGCGATTACCGGATTCGGTGCCGAGGAGATGCCCGTCATCGCCGCGGCTGGCCGAAAATCCATGCCGCAGCCCTATGCCAACGATGTTTACTCCGCCCACGGCGCATCGCCCAGCGGGGCGGTACTGCAATACGGCGAACAGGAAGGCATCGCGATGATCACGTTCCCAGCTGGTCGCTTCCTGGAAGAAACACAATATGTGGGTACAAGAGGTCGCATCACGGTTGAAACCCCATCCCACCACCCAGCGGCCATGACACTCCGAAACGGACGTCCGCCCAGAGCTGGTGACAGAAAAGAAGAGGGGCAACCCTCCATGGTCCTTGACCCGAGCGAAGGCTGGACAGGCGACTGGATCGAAACCCATTGGAACGGTGATCGCAACCCCAGTTCAGGTGCCTTCAACAACGTGCAGCGATTTGAATATCCGGTACCCACGCCCGCACCCATCACCCGCGGTCAGCCGGTGGGCTCACGCTGGAACGGGGAACGCATGATCAACTACAAGGGCTGGACGTGGCACGGTGGCAACCAACACGGTTTCACCTACCAGGCGCAGGCCATGCACCGCTGTATGGCGGCAGGACTGGAGGAAATGCCCCAGTGGACCACCAATGAATCCATCCGAGTGTGCGAGATCATCGACGAGATCAATCGTCAGTGTGCTGAGCGGGGTTATTCGCCCAAACCACGCAGCTAGGTATATCCGGATGTTGGACTGGGACGCGAATCGGTGCGGTCGGTGAAATCCTCGGTGCGCTCGCAGTGGTCGCCTCCCTGTTCTATCTCGGCTTTCGGATCAGACGCCAAACCCAACAGGCCAAGGCTTCCATCCCCGGATTGCCAGTACCTTCACATTGAATAACCATATAGTTATGGAACAATCTGGTTATACACGATCCTAAGACCCGACTCAGCTGGACTCGGTATTTCACGCGCTCGCCGAAGGTACCCGACGCGCCATCCTGTCCAATCTCATCCAGGGCGAAGCCTCCGTCACAGAGCTCGCTAAGCCCTTTGATATCAGCCAACCTGCCATTTCCCGCAATCTCAAAGTGCTGGAGAAAGACGGTCTCGTGGAGCGGGATGTCGATCAGCAACGTAGGCCCGCGCGCCTGAAAGCAGACACCCTGCTTGCTGCCGTCAACTGGCTCGTGGATTTCAGACCATTGTGGGGCACAAGCTTTGATCAGCTCGATGCCTTGCTCACACAACTTCATTTGGAGAAACCCAAGGAAGGCAACAATGTCTGAGCTGCCTGAATTCGTTTTCACACGAATCTTCAACGCCCCCCGGGACCTGGTCTAGCGCGCCTGGACCGACCCGGACCTTCTGCTCCGATGGTACGGACCAGGTGTCGAACGGTAATCCACAAGTTCGAACTGTATCCGGGCGGCGTCTGGCTGACCGAGATGAAAATGAACAGTGGCTCCAACTACCAGAAAATGATCTTCCAGGAAGTCACCTAGCCCGAACGATTGGTCTGGCAACACTGTTCTGCTGATGCCGAGTGGAATACCGCGGCAAACCCGATGATGCCCGACTGGCCACGCATTCTGCTCACGACTGTCACGTTTGACGAGACAGACGAAGGCACGAGCGTGACGTCACGCAGGTCCCGCCCGATGCCACTGACGCAGAGATCGCCTGCTTCGCGGAGATGAAGGATGGCATAAGTGGTGGCTGGGGCACCGGCTATACGATCATCGATGAGATTCTGTCGGCCTGACGCAATAGAGAGTAAACCGTATGTCACAATCATCAACAGTTGAACCAAGTCGCACCGGATGGAAGGCCATCCCGTTGCCGCTCAAGATTCTCTTTGTTGTCTAGGTCCTCTGGATGCTGGGTACTGTGATGAACCTGCCTAACCCGAACGAGAACGGCCTACCCTTGTTCAGCACGTTCATCGATGGGGTCGCCGCGGTGTCTTTTGCTGTTTTGCTGGACTTCATCGGGCCAGTGGCTTTTCTCGTCGCCCTTTGGCTCAGAAAGCCCTGGGCTCCTCTTTGGGCCTACGCCTACCTGGGGATATTTGTACTGAATACGTTTGTTGCGCTTGTGACTGTCAGCGATACCCTGGGGCTGCCGCAAATACTTATCCCACTCGTCGTCAGTGCGGCATTTTTGGCAGTGATTTTCTGGAAACGGGACTACTTTGCGTAGTCTCGTCAGAGACGCTGAGCCCGGAAGATATCCCCGACCGTTAGCTGCTATCTGAAAAGGCAGAGTGCACGCATCTCGACACTTTCCCGTGCGGGGGCATCCCGGCTCACGTTGGGATCACGAAATGCGCTGTGCGGTGTCCAGAACGCACTCCTCTCATCTTCAAACAGACTGTCGTAGGTTTTGAAACACAACACCTCATCAAGGAGCATGCCGGGATAAGTAAACCAGTGATGGCGTTCCGGATCCGGCGGGGTACGAACGGCAAACACTTCAAAGTCCAAACGTTGTCCCCCGTACTCAGGCACTTTGATAGGGATCATTTCATCAAGCCGGGTACTCTCCGGTTCACAAATAGCAAGTGGCCGATCCGGATACTGTTCTCCGATGTTCCGCCAGAACTGAATCACCAGTATTCGAGACGCCTTGACCACATCATCTACTGACAGGCCATTTTCCGTGAGCGCCGGGCCCAGGAAATCCTGATACGTATGGTCTGGGTTGGTAACCATTTTCCGATAGTCGCCCGTGTAGTCACTGTGTACCGATTCGATCGGGGCGTAGTCGGCTTCGGAGGCCGCCGTGAGGGGGGTGCGCACCAGCGCGGGGTATACGACAGCGTGATCAGCGCCAGTCGTCTTTCGCGCAAGGTCAGCAATCTCTGGTGGATGAATCCGATTGACGAGCGCTTCGTCACGCCAGTCGGTCACCCTCGAAGCGTGTTGCACCAGGCAGAAGCCGTGCGTGTCGAAAGAAGGGGCCGGGGTTACCGATCGGGCATCACCAATGTCCACCAGCACCGGGTCGTATTCCACCGCACCGGCGTAATTCAATGTAGTCTGGCAGTAGGTATCTGGTTCGGAGTAAGAACTCATTGGCAACTCACAGTTTCTACCGAATACACTCGATGTGTTTTACGCTGGCCCCCGATGTCATGCAAACGGCACGACGTAAGGTCCCTCCGGAATCACCGCCACCGCTGGATCACCGCACGCTTCAACACTTGCAAGGATAGCCGCCGCAATGTCGTCAACTCGCTCAACACCGGTCAGCGCATGATCTGTGTCGGACAAACCCTCCGAGTAGAGCTGCACGCGTGCCATGTACTGTGACTTCACCTGCTGTTCAGTCTGCCACTCGTCGATGTCCGCCAGATCCTTCGCCAGCAGGTCCGGCAGGAACCCGTCACGATTATCCAGCAGTCGTCGTTGCGCGTTCTGGTAGTGCTCGGAACCCATACCCTCCGAACATTCGCTCGCAATAATCAATGTGCCACCTGGTTCGAGGATATCCAGCGGGGTGACCATGCCTTTGACTGTCTGGTAGTAGGTCTTGTCGAGGGGATATCCCGCAGACGATGTCACTACGGTGCGAAATTTACGTCCCACCCTGACCTCTGCGGAGCGGCGCATGACATCGACCGCCGCCAGATGGCTCTCGACCACTTCGCCAAAGTTCGCAAACACCAGACGTCGCTGATCATCGATCACCGTATTGAATGCGAGCACCCGCCCTTGTGGTGTTTCTGCCCGTGGCAACATCTTGAGAATCTCGAGCTGTTCCTCATGCAGTGGATTGCCGTCGAGAACACAGGACGTCGCGCGCGGATGTTCCATGAATCGCGCCGAATGAAAGGTCCGGATTGTCTTGTGGTGGGCGACGCCAGGCGCGATGACCTTCCGTCCACCGGAATATCCGGCCATGAAGTGAGGCTCCACCAATCCTGTGACGATACGGATATCGGCGTCCACAAACGTTCGATCGATCCCGACCGGAGTCTGCCGGGTCGCGGTCTCGCCAAGAAACACATGATCATCATCAACGCGGGCGTCATGATTCCTGATACGAATATTCTCTACGACCCACTCATCGCCAATCAGCTCTCTCAGCTCATCACCCTCGTTACGTCTATGAAGACCTGTCGCCACGAGAATAGTGATCCCATCCCTGGGCACCCCCGCAATGAGCAGTTCGTTGATGATCGGCCTCAAAAACCGGTGATTTGGAACGGGTCGTGTGATGTCACAGATAGCAATGCAGGCCGAGGTTGCGCCACGTGCCATTTGACCCAGGGGGTCGGCATTGACTGGCGCCTCAAGTGCCTGTCGCACGAGTCCCAGTTCCGAGTGCTGCGAGCGGTCAAAGGGCAGCTTCTGGATGGTCGTCACATCGACATGGCCGGGCAGCGAGACTTCAAGCTCACCTTGACCGTAGGCCAAAACAAATCGGCTGTTATCTGGTTCTGTCACTATCCGTCCAAGGCTTAACGTTCAATTCAACTTATTCGATTCGGGCCCGCAAGGCGCGGCCATACATTCCGAGCAGCTTACCATTTCGTGCCCAGTCCTCCGACCAGATCCCTTCAACATCACCCGCGGCCCCCGAATTCACGAGTGCCGCAAGTTGTCTTCCGTGACGGGTCACCGTTTGCTGACATTCGATCAGTCGGGGAACGTCCGACCAGAATCCAGCCGCACCCAATTCTTCCAGTTCCTCCAACACGGCACGAACACCGGAACTGATCTCATCCATCGCCGCCACGTCGACGTTCGCGTTCCTGATCCGTTCAGACTGGCGCAGCAGAAAACCACTTCCGGCCACCATCACAAAATAGGGCTCTGCAAGACCGAAGTGCACTGCCAACGCATGGTCCAGTTCTGTCACTTCCTTCATTGGGACGCCTGTAAAGGTGACTCGATCCTGCGGTAACTCCGCGAGAAAATCCCCGGATGTTTTCTCCACGATGGTGACCCGTTCGTGGTCAACCGGCACCAGATAGCAGCCACTGGCAATGGCAGGCCCAATCGTCACAATGATCTGATCCACCATCGGTCCCCCCGCCACCCAGGTCTTGTATCCGGTCAGGAACCCGTCGGTGATTGTGGTTCCAGGAAACAATCGGGTTCGATCTTCCGAGATGGCAAAACTGTACCAGTCGCCCGCTCGAGGCAACTCTGGAAAACAGCCGTGCTGCGCCGCCTGATAAGCACCGGCAAACACCCACGACAATCGATCTGCAAGCAGGCCGCCCATCAGCGCGGTTTCAAAGGGCTCCGTGAGACCACTTGCGCCCAGGGTCTCCTGCCACGCCTGCTTGTACTCAATGACACCCACCAGTGGTGACGCGTCTGGTATTGTCTCCATCAGAGACTTGATTCGGTCAGACATCTATCAGTCCAGCGCGCCGTAGATCGGCATGTGTTTTGTGTAGCCCCCGTCAGTCGTCAGAACCTCACCGACACACCAGCATTCGTTTGCCCAAAAGAACATCGTGGCAGCGGCAATGTGACTGGGATCGGTGAGCCCACCGAGTGGCATGGCGTCTTCTACCGCCTGCAGACGTCCGGCGCTCACCTCATTCTGTGCGGCCATCGGACCACGCAAAGGTGACGGTGCCAAGCCGTTGAGCACGATGCCGTGTTTCTCAGTGAAATACCGTGACTGCAGCCGAAGCAGATTCAGTAGTCCACCCTTGGACTCCTCGTAGGCCGCGCTCGCCCGACCCTCTGAACCCACCGTCGCAGACGTACTGGTGATAATGACGCCATGGGTTCTGGGTTGCGCAAAGGCGCCAGTGTGAATGCCCTGCTTCAGCACGTTGTGAGCGCCCCAGAGATTCACTTCACAAGCACTGATGACGTCGTCCCGTGTCAGGTCCTCGGGTGCGGTCAGTGGACGCGGGGATATCCCTGCCGTGTACTGCAAATAGCGAATCCCCTGGTGTTTCTCAAACAACGCCCGAACTTCCTCTTCACTCCGAACGTCGACCGTTTCGGCAATGACCTCTGTGTCACTGCCAGATGCAATCTGCGCTGCAAAATCTGAGAGCGTAGTGATGACCCCACCGACATTGATTTCCGCCGCATGGTCCACCAGGACCAGCTTCTTCAAGCCCAGCCACGCCGGCACATTTTGCGCCATGTGCTGCCCCATCAGGCCAACGCCAACGATCATTGCAGTGGCGTCATTATCATAGGTTTGTGCGTTCATACTGCTCTCTTTTGTGGAGGTTTGATTAGGTATTCCAACGAATCAGTCGATAAGGGTTACCGGATTCCATCGATACCGCAACAGTGTGGTGAGCAGAACGGTCTCAAGCTTGCTCGTTACCTCCCTGCATCGCAGGGCCTCGAGTAGCAGTCCGAACGCAGCGGCACGACGCGTTGATTCCATGGGGTCCTGCAGCGCAGATGCCAGGATACCTACAGACTCCTTGGACGCTTCCCGCGCAAGCTGATAGGCAGCCCAGACCTCCTCATCTTCCTGACCGTGAAACAAGACCGTCTTGGCCTCTCTTCTGGCCGATTCTTCGAGGGCGATTGTATACTCTCGCCACAACTCCAGGAACACAGCCGACTCACAACAGGCTTCAAGTTGTCTCTCACGCCTGAAAGATTCGGCGTCGACCGGTGCCACCAGGCAGCCTTGACCGGTTCCTTTGTCCGCAGGAAGTGAAATTTGTACATGAAGCGATCGTCCGCGTCCTGGCTGCGCCGTGAACACCGATGAGACGTGTCGTAGTGCGACAAGACGATCGTTCCCTTCCCAACGGTCAGGTATTCCCGCTTGAGGTCCGCAATTCCCAGAGTCTCAACGCTTCTGTTCAGCACTTCCTCACGCAGGGCAGAGTCGTCTGAACCCAGGCTGCGAAACGACATGGTGCGATCAATGGTATCCGCACGCAGCCGACCATACAGAACGTCATCCTGGTAGCGTGCGTGGTGATAGTCCGCCGACAGCGATGATGGCAATGTCACATAGCCCCGAGACAGGAACTGCAGATAGTCCTCGTCGCTGAGTCTGTGATCCTCGTTCTGGCTGCTTTCTGACATCACCTGCCCCCAAGGCGCGTACCATTGCCAAATCGTCGGTTCAGGTCAAGCACCAGCGCCGTAGTCTCTTGATAGCAGGTTATGGATGATCGTGAGATAGTAAGCAGTGATCAATCTCACACAATAAACAGGAGCTGAGCGTGGGACTCACCGGAGCTGCGGCCATAGTCGGCGCCGCCGACTATAAAAACGAACGGAAATACACGGGCACCAGAAAGTTCTTCCTGGAGCAGTGGGCTGAACTTACACATCAGGCACTTGCGCAGGCGGGATTGGCGAAGTCAGACATTGACGGACTCTGCTGCAATTCCATCCCGGAAAGCCCCAGCTTTGCACCGTCCACGATAGCTGAATATCTGGGCCTTCAGGTCAACTTCGCTGAAACCGTGGACCTCGGCGGTGCGTCACCGGTGGGTATGATCTGGCGAGCCGCCGCCGCGATTGAAATGGGCCTGTGCCAGGCGGTGGTTTGTGGCGCCCCTGCCCTGCCTATGCCCCACAACCCGAATCCCAGGCCCTTCGACCCGACACGCAGCTTCGGTTCGACCAGTGCCAACTGGGGAGCACCTCAGGCAGAATTTGACGTGCCGTACGGCAATGTAGCACAGAACGCGGGATACGCCTTGATCGCTCAGCGTTATGCCGCGACCTTTGGGTACGATGAACGTGCGCTAGCCAGGATCGCAGCAGATCAGCGCACGAACGCGCAGGGGAATGACAAGGCGGTCTTCTGCGGCCAGCCCATTACGATTGATGACGTACTGGAAAGCCGAATGATCGCCGATCCGCTGCACATTCTGGAAATCGTCATGCCTTGCTCGGGTGGTAGCGTCGTCATTCTTGCCAACAAGGAGCTCGCAGCCCGTTGCAGGAATCGTCCTGTTCACGTCACCGGTTGCGGCGAGAGACTCACCACCCGGTCCACGACATACGCGGAGGATATGACGGTCACACCGGTCGGCCCTGCAGCAGCCAGCGCTTTTGCGATGTCCGGAAAGAAGCCATCCGACATTGACGTCCTCGAAGCCTATGACTGTTATACCATCACCGTCATGCTCACCATCGAGGACTCCGGATTCTGCAACAAGGGTGAAGGTTGCGCGTTCATCAACGACAACGACCTCACGTTCAAGGGCAGTTTCCCCGTCAACACCCACGGCGGTCAGTTGAGCGCCGGCCAGGCAGGTCTTGCGGGGGGGATGTCACAGCCGGTGGAAGCGGTTCGCCAGATCATGGGGATTGCCGATGGTCGTCAGGTCCCCGATTGCAATACGGCACTGGTGACCGGTACCGGCGGCATCATGAGTGAACAGTCTGCGATTATTCTGGAGGGCGCGTAAATGGACCTGCAAAAGCCGCTCCCCAACCCAACACCCACGTCGCAACCTTATTGGGACGCTCTCTCGTCAGGTGAAGTGAAACTACAGCAGTGTGACGACTGCGGCGCCTGGGTGTTCTATCCTCGAAGTCATTGCAATGCCTGTCTGTCGCCGAACCTGAACTGGAAGACCGTGACAGGCGAGGGCACACTGTATTCATTCACGATCGCACGGCGACCTACCGCCCCTCAGTTTGCCGGTGAGGAACCGCAATATATTGCAGTCGTTGAACTGAACGAGGGTGTTCGCCTCAACAGTGTTCTGACAGACGTGAATGAAGCCGATATTCAGGTAGGGATGAAGGTTGCCCCGGTGTTTCATCGGGAAGGTGATGCGACGTTGCTGTATTTCAAGCCAGTTGCGTAACTACCGCGCGCGAGAAAACTCGCGCGGGTGATCCCCTCGCCTTCGGCTCAGGAGGGCCCGATCACGGTTCCTGCTTCAGATCAGGATGTTGTCGTGAACAACCCCTGAAGTTTCTGCATCCCTGCGGTGGCTTCAGCAATGATCTCCTCGACGATCTCGGCCGACGGCTTTACCTCACGGATAAGACCCGAGCCTGTACCGGCGGTGTAGTTGCCCTGGGACCCGTCCACATCGGTGGGAATTTTGCTGGAGCCTTCCCCCTGCAGTTCCATGAAATCCATGGCTTTCTTACCCGGCTCGTCCTTGGAGTCCATGTACTCCCAGAAGTCATTCTTGATTAGTCGTGTGGGCGACGAGTTACGCAACGCGATGGCCGTGGCTGAGTCACCTGCATCCACCAGCACCCGCTTCCAGTTCGGATGTGCGCGTGATTCCTCTGAGGCCAGGAAGCGCGTACCCATCTGAACGCCCTGCGCACCCATCGCGAGTGCCGCCAGAAGCCCGCTACCGGACGCAAAACCACCCGCTGCGACCACGGGAATATCTACCGCGTCCACAACCTGGGGTAACAGCGAAATCGTGGGGACCTCATCGAGAGCAACCTTGCCGCCGGATTCGCTACCTTCTGCGACAATTGCATCCACGCCTGCATCCTCTGCCTTCTTCGCTGTACGGACCGAGGACACAACGTGCATTACATAGATGCCCATATCCTTCAGCACATCGATGTATTTGGCCGGGTTGCCCGCAGATGTGGTCACTATCCGTACGCCGTATTCCGGCAGCAGCTCCAGCAGGTTCGGCACCATTGGATGAAACAACGGCAGGTTGACCGAGAATGGTCGGTTGGTCAGCTCAGACAACGACTGCAGCTCGGTGCGAGTGCCGTCAACGCCGAATGTCGCGCTGGAGAGCGTTCCCAACGCACCGCCATTCGATACGGCAGCTGTGAGTTTTGCATCGCTGATCCCCATCATCCCACCCAGCACAATCGGATGTTCGATGCCAAGCACATCGCATAAGGGTGTACGGATAGCCATGCCAAGTTCCTGCCTAAAAGTCAGGCGCACCCTAAACCACCCGGGTGGACTGCACAAGCTCATAAACAACGGCGTCAAAGCCCGGGAACTTGCGAATTGTTGACAAAATGCACGGCCGGACAACATGGCAATCGTTTATAATCGAACGCCGGGCTGCAAACGTTGGCCTGACTATCCAGAAACATGCAATACGTCATCCACACGCAACAACTGTGTCGATATTTTGAGGTCGGAGACACCCGCGTTCATGCACTGGATCATGTTGATCTCTGTGTTGACGAAGGCGACTTCGTGGCGGTGATGGGTCCTTCCGGATCCGGCAAGTCGACGCTGATGAACATTCTCGGTTGCCTCGACACCCCCGATGACGGTGACTGTCGCCTACTCGGTCAGCTTGTCTCTGAAATGGATGACGCCCAGCTGTCATCACTCCGTAATCAGTACATTGGTTTCGTGTTTCAAAGCTTCCACCTGTTGCCACGTCTCACCGCGCTAGACAACGTATTGTTGCCACTGCGGTATGCAGACGTTGACATTACTGAGGGCGCACTTCGTGCCAGGCATCTCCTGGATCGTCTGGGAATGTCCGAACGTATAGGGCACAGGCCGAACCAGCTCTCAGGTGGACAACGCCAGCGGGTTGCGATTGCACGTTCACTGGTCGCCGCACCACCACTGCTGCTCGCCGACG
The DNA here is from genome assembly GCA_002457275.1 of OM182 bacterium MED-G24. Lineage (GTDB taxonomy): Bacteria > Pseudomonadota > Gammaproteobacteria > Pseudomonadales > Azotimanducaceae > UBA7451. Next base: position 15,726 of record NTKD01000009.1, on the reverse strand, counting down.
AACCAACTGGCAACCTGGACTCCAAAACATCTATCGAAATCATGGACCTCTTTACAGAGTTGAACCAGGAAGGCCAGACCATATTGATGGTGACTCACGAGGACGATATCGCCCGTTATGCGAAACGAGTCATCCATATGCGCGATGGGAAGATCGAACGGGAGCATGTCAATGCAGCCGCATAGGGTGTCACTCGTGACGATCACGATACTCATTGTATCCGTGAACGTACACGCAGGCCCTTTTCTGACAGGGGTGATCGAAGATGCCGGGGCACAAACCATCGAGATGCCAAACTTCCCTGGTGCCTGGCAAAGTCGGATCGAATGGATGGCGGCAGAAGGAAGCCGGGTGAATAAGGGCGACATCGTTATCCGGCTTGACCCCGGTTCCCTGCTCGATCAGGAAGAACGAACGCAGGCTGACTACCAGCGAAAACGGTTCGAGGTGCAGCGACGCACCGCAGAACTCGCGCTCGCTGTCCTGGATGCTAAAACAGCAGTACTAAAGGCTGAATCCGAGCTGAAGCTCGCGACCCTCGACGCCAGCATCCCTGCCACAGCCAGTCGGCAGCTTGACTACGACCGTGCGCAACTGAGACTGACAACCGCAAACCAAACGCTCACACGCCGACGTTCCGAACTCGCCTCAAAAAAGCGGGAAGAACTTAACACGCTCAAGGTGCTCAAGCTTGAAGAGGAACGGATGTATGACCAGTGGCAATCGATGGTCAATGCCTTGGAAGGCACCCAGTTGAAAGCCGAAAAATCCGGCATTCTCATCTATGCTGAAAACCGATTCACGGGGCGCAAAATCTTCCCGGGGGAAACCTACAACAACGCGACACTACTGGCCTGGGTCGCCAGCCACGCTGACACCAGTTTCCGATTCTGGGTGCACGAGGCGGACGTACTCAAGATCAAACCCGGTGATCGCCTGGCTGTAGTCCCCGATGCTCTCCCGGACCACAAGGTCGAAGCGGAGGTCAGTCGAGCTTCGCAACAGGCCACGACCCGGGACGAGTGGAGTCAGGGCGGATATTTCGAGCTACTGGCCAAACCGATTGATCCGCTCCCGGATACCTTCATTCCCGGGATGGCAGTGATGGGGAGGCCCCAGTGAGAGGTCTCGGGTTGGCCTACATTACTGCACTGGGGTGTTTGGCAACGCACAGTCTGGCGTTTGCAAACGAGACAGTGACTTTGTCGTTGCAGGATCGACTCGTCACAGTCGAAACAAGCGGCATCGTCATTTCAAGGAACGAACTGCGATTCGGTCCGCCACCGGGGCACAATTGGCAGACCTCCATCACGCAGCTCGCCTCAGAGGGCGAACGGGTCAGCAAAGGCGCGGTCCTGGCACGGTTTGACGCCAGCAACACCGATGATCGCCTCAGGCGCTATCAGGGAGACCTGGCCGCAGCCGAAGGAGAGATCAAGTCGATGTTCAAGAATCAGGCGAGGGAGGTCGAAGAGGAGAAACTCAGACAGGCTTCAAAAAAAAGTCGCGCCGGTAAGGCCGCTCGCAAGGCAGATCAACCCGCGGGACTGGTTCCCGGTATCGACTACAAAAAACTGGTTGAAGAACGGCGTATTGCGGAGATCCTATGGCATCGGGAACAGGCACGTTCAAGCCTGACACACCAATTGCGGGAAGCAAGAGTCAGCGAAAAGCAGGCAAGGATCAAACAGCTACGCGCGCGTCTCGATGCAGCGAATTCACAATTCTCCGGCGCGACGATTATTGCACCCCGTGATGGCCTGGTAATCATTGGAGTCGATCAACAGGGCCGAAAACTTGACGTGAACACAACGGTTCACCCGGGGCTGGTCGTTGTCAAACTGGTCGACGATGCCGCACTTGCGATAGATGTCGAGATCCCCGAACACCAGGCGGCTCTGATACAACAAGGGCAACCTGCTCGCATCATTCTGGACGCGCAGGGGGGCACCGAAGTTGACGCTCGCGTTACAGACGTTGCGAACACTGTTCGGCGACAATCCAGAGGGTCACTGGCGATGATCCGTGACACACAGCTCACCCCAGCGCCCGGCCACGAGCACCTTTTCCGTATCGGGATGTCAGTTCGCGTCTCGATCGAAGTCGAGATACAGAAGGGTGTCATCGCGATTCCAGTGACGAGTGTACGGTATCGAACCGGGTCACCAGGCGTCTTGATGGCAAGCGGCGAATATCGTCCAGTCGTATTGGGCAGACGAAGCGAAGGTCATTTCATTGTCGTAAGTGGCCTCATACAGGGCGACGAGATCCGATTGTGATGAAACGCCTGACCTCGCTACTGACGATTGCCATAACAGTATTGTTGTACAGTTGCGGGGATGAGGAGTCACAGTCTCCGGTAGTCGAAGTCACCTCTCGCGATCACGTCATGACGGTGAGCGGTCGCGGCGAGTTAATGTCTGCTGAGTCCGTTCCCGTCAACCTGCCCGATGGCGTCGTGATGTATTTCAACATTGCATGGCTGATACCGGAGTACTCGCAGGTCAAGGCCGGTCAGGTGGTCGCACGCTTTGACGATTCTGACGTGGAAAATCAACGCGCATTTACGCAGTTGGAGGTCATCAACAACAATCTCCAGCTGAGCAATTTCGAACGCAGCAACATCATCGATCGGGCGGTGATTGATCAGGAAGCAGCACGTGTTGATGGTGAGGCCGTTATCGCACGTACCTTTACCGAGGTTGACCCAAGGCTCTTCAGCCAGAACGAGATTATCGACGCGCTGGGTGATCTCGACTACCTCACTGTAGAAGAAGCGTACTACCACTGGCAGGCAGACACGCATGCCCAGCGTTCTAAAGCAGACCGGGATCGTATCCTGTCAAACCGCAGCAGCAGTGAGCTTCGGCTCGAGAAACAAAACAGTGCACTTGAACTGATGGAACTGCGCAGCCCGGTCGATGGCACCTTTATTTACGCAAAAACGCCCTGGGGTCAGAAACTCGCCAAAGGTCAGCAGGTCTTTGCGGGCAGACCGGTCGGAATGATCCCCGTGAAAGGAAAAGTCAAAGCACGTATCTACGTAACAGAAGTTGACGCGGTGGGTCTCGCCGCCGGTCAGGCAGTGACGCTACGTATTGATACTTCGGTAACCACCACACATGGCGCGGTGGTCCGAAGCGTCTCCCCCGTCGCCGTTCCCCGGGAACGCGATGACCCCCAGAAGTACTTTGTGATCGACGCCGATCTTCTGGAGGTTGATGAACACGTTATGCGTGTAGGCAGCTCGATTGACGCAACCATCACGACGTACGCACTGAAGAGTGTACTGCTCGCACCTCAACAATCCGTTTTCTATCGAGACAATCAGGCCTATGTACAAAAGATCGAATCCGGTAGACGGGTCGATGCCCCTGTCGAACTGGGTCAAAAGAGTGCAAACCTGGTGGTCGTGATGGACGGTCTCGATGCAGGTGACTTGATCAGCGTCGCTCCCAAAATCGATAGTGCCTCATGATTCTGCACCTGAAACAGAACCTGATTCCTGACGTTAGCCAGGCACTAGCAGAGTTGAGTCACCATCGACTCCGATCCGCGCTCACACTGTTGGGCATGGTCTTCGGCGTTGGCGCGGTCATTGCAATGATCGCGGTCAGTGAAGGCGGCCGACAAGAAGCGCTACAGATGATCGAAGGCATGGGAGTTTCTAACATCATTGTTGAGTCGCACGAACCGGAAGGCGAATCCCTCAAGGACATCCGGAAACACTCAGCCGGTTTGTCGGTCATGGATGCCCAAGCAATCTCTGAGACCTTACCGTTCATTACGCGCTGGGGTGGAGTACGCCACATCCAGACGTGGGACCTGTTCTCGCATGAGGGCGAATCGCGCGCACAGGTCTGGGCTGTCAGCCCGGATTACCTGACGTTGTCAAAGCTCAAGGCGGACAGCGGTCGACTGCTCAACGAGGCTGATGATTTTCATCGCGCGACAGTCGCCGTGCTGGGCGGCAGTGCTGCCTATGAGCTCTTTCCCAATGGGGAAGCTGTGGGGAAGCTCATCAAGATCAACCACCTTTGGGTGGAAGTCGTTGGCGTTCTACGTGACTTAAAACTGCCCAATGGGGAAATTCAGGGTCGCCAGGTTGGTGGCGAGGGCAACCGGGTGTACCTTCCCCTTCAAACCGGTCTGAAACGCCTTCGCGACTTTCCCATGCAGGCCAAACTCAGTCAGCTGAAGCTGGAAGTGGACACCGACCTGGAGCCTGCCGCGGCGGCAACCGCCATCCAGCACCTGCTGGCGCGACGCCATAACGGCCAGGACGACACCCGTATGGTGATTCCTGCCCGACTGTTGGCACAACAACAGCAGACTCAAAGGATTTTCACAATCGTGATGTCAGCCGTTGCCGGTATATCTCTGCTGGTGGGTGGCATTGGCATCATGAACATCATGCTGGCGAGCGTCATGGAGCGTCGCAGCGAGATCGGGTTGCTAAGAGCGATCGGCGCGCAGCAAACTGATATCGTCCGTCAGTTCTTGGTGGAAACAACAGTCATCGCCTTGCTCGGTGCTGTTACAGGAATCGCACTCGGCGTTGCCATCGCGTATCTGATTGCAGGATTCGCTGGTTGGGCTGTTGCCTGGTCAATTCCAGGTATCACGCTTGCCGTGGTGGTCTGTACCGGAATAGCCGTAGGCTTTGGGGTCTATCCGGCGCTCTCAGCAGCCAAGCTGGATCCGGTCGCCGCCCTGCAATCAGACTGATCTAGTTCCCTTCGGCTGTCGCCACACCGGGCGTAGTGAAGTACCGAGCTATCAGGACGCCACCCGCAAACACGAGCGGTCTGGTTTCAGTTCTTTTGTCTGTATGCTGATCATCAAAATCTGAATGCGTCCGGTAGAACAGAATGTCGACATGATCACCGATTCGTTCGCTGAATTCAGGTTGACCGAGATCTCCGAGTACTTGTGTCAGCGTTACCTGCGCATCAAGCGGCAAGGCGCCAATATAGCCATTGTTAAACTGGTATCTTTCGAACCAGTTAATGTCAAGCACCCTGACCCGATCAGCGCCATCAAACGTGTATCCAACATGCGAGACGAGTCGACCCTCCGCCAACACGAGCGGCGACGCCTCCTGCCATTTGTTCGTCATCCCGTCATCGGTGACTCGATGGGTTCGGTAGTACAACACCTCCACGCGTCCATTTTCCCAATAGCCATCGCGGAAATCTGGTGCGCCCAGCCTAGTCACAACCTTCTCGAGACTAACGCCGGTTGCTAGCTGATTGATTCCCAGACGATTCACCTGCTGACGCGACTGCCAGTCTTCAGGTGCATGCCGTTCATAGTAGGTATTGACGTTGTCAGCACCTCCCGACCAGATCACATTCTGGAACAACACACCGCCCGCCAGCACACTCAGCGCAAAGATCACGGTCGGAACGTTGGTCCGACGCTACGATCGAGGCTCCTCAAAAGAGTCGTGTACACTCATCGTGCTGTCTATGATAGTGCAAACCCGTCCAGAGAACTGTCCTTCAACACAGGCAACGTTCGAACCAACGCCGACAAGTAAATCTTAAGCCATTGATTTTGTTGAACCCAGGACTGAACCAAAGATGATGGTAATGAGCACCAGATATTGGTGAATTTCATCGACTGCGCGTCCAGGGCAGCTGGCTCGGGAGTCCCAGGTAAGAAAGCAGAATAAGGAAGGGAGCTGTTCAGCTCATTGGGGTGAGGACGAGAGGGTCGATTCGCTAGACCGCGGAAACCCAGAGTTGCGAGTCTTCGGAGTGCCGGGATTCAAGAATGCTTCGGGTGGTCTCACGGCATGAGCCACAACACGCACCAGCACCCAGTTGATCGGCAATGTCTTCAACATTGGACAGACCGCGATCAATCGCGTTGTGGATTTCCTTTTCGGTGATTGCGTTGCAGATACAAACGTACATATCAGGTGTCTTCAGACTGTCATTCAACCAGAGTAACAGTGTAAATAATAATAATTCTCGATAGCAACTACTTTTTCGACTGCGCTCCGTCTCTTCCCGACGGGTGTGAATCGGGTGCAAATAATATTTATTTTCGTTTATATATCAACAAGTTATATTGTTTTCCCTCGCTCTCCATGGCACTATCAATCCTCCCTGCGAGAGTTTGGGATAGTCAGTCATCCCAAACCCCATTCACATTTTATTCAACGAGAAACCCGCCATGAAACCTACTCACGTTAACGTCGTGGAGTACCTGAACAAGGTGCTCAAGAATGAGCTAACCGCTATCAACCAGTACTTTCTGCACGCACGGATTTATGACAACTGGGGGCTGAAGCGCCTCGGACAGCTGGAATACCATGAGTCGATTGACGAAATGAAACATGCGGACCGGCTCATTGAACGCATTCTGTTCCTCGATGGCCTGCCGAATCTTCAGGACCTGGGACGGCTCTACATCGGTGAGAACGTGGAAGATGTCATCGCCTGTGATCTCAAACTCGAAATGGAAGTCATCCCACTGCTCAGGGAAGCGATCGCGTTCTGCGAGCAGGAATCAGACTACGTCACTCGCCATCTCTTCCGCGACATTCTCGAAAGCGAAGAAGAACACGTGGACTGGCTGGAGACCCAACGGGGCTTGATCGAAAAGACCGGCATCGAGAATTACACCCAAAGTGGTATGCACCACGAGGACTAGAGGGAGTTCCTAACCACGGGCTAACGCTCTCGAAACGGAAACCATCACGCGACAGGCTTTTTCTGTTTTTTCGGGATCCACGGCCTGTGGCCAGATGTCATCAGGGTGGTGAAACAGCGCATTGGCACCCACCAAGGATACGTAACTCCCTCCCGCGTCGAATACTGATCGAGCCTCCCCGCCAGGTCTTCGCCCCATGACCTCCATATAGTCAGTCAGGCCTGCCTCATCAGCACATTCCCGCGCCAATGCCTGCAGGTCTGGATGCGACGTCTGTACGCGAATCGGGGCAGGTGGTAGTGCCGCAAAGTTTGCACCCAGGTGCACCCACGCCCTCGCACCTGCCTCCAGGTCCAGAAGGTTCTCAATAAAGTGGTGGTATCCAAGGTGTCCCAATTCGTGGCCTGTATTCGCCGTAAACACAACATCTCTATCACTGCCTTCAGCGGTCAGCGTTCGCATGATTTCAAGCCAGGCGACAAGCCCTCCACCCCGCTCTGAAGCGCACTGCCACCAACCGCTTCGCGGGGTCATCACGACCAGTGGGGGTTGAGATGAGTCTCGACCAACGAGACGGGCACCAACGTTGATGCCTGTCGCTGGCGTCTGTTCAAACGCATACATGAAAGCCACGTCTTCATTGGATTCAATCGCACGAGACAGTATTGCAAGATGTTGCCTGGCGACCTGTAACGCGGGTATTCCATAGGGTGCACCAAACCGCTCAGCATTCGCGAGTGCAATTCCTGCTTCCGGCATCCCCTCCGGCGTGACCACGATCAACGCGTCGTACTGATCGTTGACTCGCATCTCAGTGACCGGGTTCCCCTCAGCCAGCGACTGAGCCTCGACGAGCGCTATGGCACCTTGTTCACCATAGCGAACCAGACGACCAACCACCTCGCCCTGCCCCGTCGGACAGTCATAGAAGGGAATCCCCTGGACACGCTGTCCTGCAACTTCGGCATATCCCTCAACGGGGTCAAATCGATCGAACACAAAGCTAGTTAACAGGGGTTCGAGACCTGCTCGCTGGACCTCAGATCCAAGCCAGTGCGCACTTTCCACATCGGTGTCTGTCCCAGTTCGATGAAAACCCTGCGACGAGTAAGTGCCGATAATGCGTGAAATATCAGTCTGCATGAGGAGGCTCCGCTGCGAGATAGCTCACATCAGCCGCAGTTTTCCTGACGTGGATCCAATGTGGGCTTGCCTTGTTTAGGCATGTCTCAATCCGATCACTCGCCCATTGATCAACAAACTGAACAACGGCCGCATCCGTGACGCCGGGCTTCAGGAGTATGAGGAGCCGGCGCGCCACCATCGCATCGTTGGCCTCCCCAAGAGAATCCTGGATGGAAGACATGGATTTGATGAGTTTGCGGCCATCAGCACTGATCAGGTCGTTAAAGAATTCGAAGGCATATCGAGTTTTCTTGCCTCTCTTACGAAGATCGTGCAGTTCCTCTCCCCACATTCGCTTTAGTGATCTATCGGTGTTGGTGAGATCGTTCAGTGTTTTTTTCAACACTCTTTCCGCATGAGGCCTGATGGGTGCCGCAAGTTCGCCCGTCTCTCTGATTGAAGCAAGCCAGCGCTCAAACTGAACCAGCATACGCATGTAGCGTCGGCTCGTTAACACCTCAATCGACTCTCGCGTCGATGCCAGTCGTTGATTCCTCGCAACACGTTGAAGCGGTTTCACATTGACCCCCGCCGGCGCAGCCTTTGACAACCGAGGCCAGGTTTCAGCCAGAAAAACATGCCAGTCCCTGGCAGTCCCAAGTTGCTGCAACGCACGGCGAAACTCACCGTTGAATGCCATGCGCTCGTCCCACGGCAGAACATCCTTGAATACTCTCAATGCTGCTCGGATTCGTCGAAGCGCAACTCGAGTCTGGTGAACGCCTTCAGGTTGCCCAGCCAACGTCGGCGCGTGATTCACTAACAGATGCTCAAGTGCCGCATCCAGAACCTGGTGTAACGCCTGGAGGATCGTCGCGTCGGGAGACACCGAGACTTTTTTGGCCTTCATAGCCCGTGGCCGCAGATCCTCCCTCGTCAAGGAGTAACCTCGCTCGGACTTCGTCAAATGGAGCGGCCATACCTCGTACTTTTCGACGAGAGACTGCGCAAAATCGAACAGGTCTACCGGATCCCCAGAGATCATCTCCAGTTCAATTTCACAAACCTGTTCACTATTGCCCTGCAGGCAGGACGTGATGTCACCTCGATCGAGGGCCATTTCTATCTTCGTCTTGCCGAGTTTCAGCACATATGCGTCTCGTTCTATCCTAGTCGTAAACACGGGGCGCAGGTTGGCATCGCGGTATCGCCAGCGTTCCAGCGGCTCTGTAAGCGCCCCCCCCTGGTAGACAGATAGATCTGGTTCCATATCGGAGACATCAGCATTGAACTCGGCAAAGTTCCGCAGACCTACAGGCCCATCAGAAGGCATCTTGATGGTCTGCTCGAACCCTTTCCCATCGTCACGAATCCGCAACACGACCCCCGACTTCCTCAGGGTATGCTGACGAGTATCAAAATAGGTGCTGACGAGTGATTTCTGTTTGACCTTCCCCTTCGCCATCTTTCGGAAACGGGACGAGGACAGGATGTCCTCCATGGACGCCTTTGAAACAGCCAGTTTGAGCTCAATTTCCTGAAACATCGGGTCTGCCAGCGGCTAGGACCGGGATTCGTAGACCGGCGCACCTCCGGCAACGGTCACACGCCACATTCGACGAACCTCACCCTCCGGCCGATTCATCACCGGATAGTGTTGTGCACAGCGGTTATCCCACATCACGACGTCGCCTGTCCGCCAAAGATGGACATAACAAAACTCAGGCCGATGGGCGTGATCGGTCAGGTAGTTCAGTAACCCGGCGCTCTCTTCTGTCGACATATGGGAGAATCGACGGGTGAACTCATGGTTGACGAACAACGCCGTTCGACCAGTCTCAGGATGAGTGCGCAGCACAGGATGTGTGGTGTACTCCTCAGGTCGGTTATGCGACGACGCGTCATGCACCGCTCTCAGCGGTCGGATCATTTCCTTCATTCCATCCGAGAGGCTTTCAAACGCAGCATATTGATTTGCGAATGCGGTCTCGCCGCCTTTGGACGGTAGTTCCCTGCCCGACAGGATCGATATTGCTGGCGGTGCCGCATCAAACGTCGCGTCCGAGTGCCACCGACCACGCAACGTTCCTGAAGGCAGATTGATTGGCAGGATGTCCTTGTGGTCGGTCAGACCTGGGTTGTGGGGGTATACATAAAGCTCACCAAACCGCTGTGCGAACGCAATCTGATCTGACTCTGTGAGATGCTGGTCTGGAAACACGAGCACCAGATATTCAAGGAACGCGGCCCTGACCGCATCAAAAGTCTGGTCATCAAGTGCTCTCAGGTCCACATTGACCTCTGCGCCAATCAGACCCGCCAAAGGTGTCACCGGTAACCTACCGGTTTCAATCTCCTGCCCTGATACGCTCATACCCTCCTCGTACCCACCCCGGGTGAACGCCCACTATAACACCACCCACAGGACCAACGACCTTCGGGCCTGGCTGGCTGCACAGTATCTGCCCTAAACCGTATACAGACGGTGCCAAACGTACTTCCGCGATCCGGCAGTATGCCGATAAACAAAGTGCGCCAAATCCATTTTGGCACCTATTCATCATTGTCATGAGGAAATGTTCATGGATCTGGCAACACTGGTAGGCCCCATCGGTGCCATCGTCGCACTGGCCGCAGCTGTGATCACCGGCGGTAGTGCCAGCAAATTCCTCAACACCGCGTCACTCCTGATTGTGATTGTCGGTACCTTGCTGGTTGTCTTGATGAAGTTCAACCTGGGACAGTTCCTGGGCGCAACCGGAGTCGCAAAACGTGCATCTTTCAAAAAGTTGGTGATCCACAGGAATTGATCACCAAAATCATCGAACTCGGTGAGATCGCTCGAGAAGAAGGTCTCCTCGCACTTAAGGACGAGGAAGTCACAGATGCATTTCTCGCCCGCGGGATCAACATCATGGTGGACGGCACCGAGCCGGAGACCATCAAAGCCGCTCTCGAGCGCGATATGCGCGAAACCTCAGATCGACATAAATGGGGCGCCAAGGTTTTTGGCGCGCTCGGTGAAACCTCCCCGGCCATGGGAATGATTGGGACACTGATTGGTCTGGTTCAGATGCTTGCGCCGATGGAAGATCCAGCCCAGATTGGACCTGCGATGGCCATCGCACTGCTGACGAAGCTATACGGCGCGGTACTCGGCAACGTCATCGCACTGCCGATTGCCGACAAGCTCGCACTTCGAAAGACCGAGGGGATCAAACTGAACGCCATCTGTATCGATGGCGTCATAGGCATCTGCGATGGTCACAATCCGTGGATTCTGGAAGCGATGTTGCTGATGCATGTCGCCCCCAAGAACAGGAACAGCTGGGATGAGGCAGAAGGTGCGACGGCATAACTTTGCCGAACCACCCTGATCGACATGGTTGAAGAAGAAGAGGAAGAGGAAGAAGGCCGAGCAGGCACAACCGCGTGGATGACAACGTTTGCGGACCTGATGTCACTGCTGATGTGTTTCTTCGTCCTGCTACCGTCATTTTCTGAACTGGACGTTGCGAAGTACAAGCAACTGTCTGGTTCCATGCGCGAAGCGTTTGGCGGCCAGGCCGAAGAGAAGATGAAGTTCATCCCCAAGGGAACAAGCATCATCACCAAGGAATTCAGTCCGGTTCATCCGAACCCCACCGCGGTCAAAAGCATGCAGCAGCAAAGTACCAATATGCGGGAATCTTCACTGGACATCAGAACAGCACCACCCGATGAAAGCGAAGAATGGGCGCTCAAGGTCCAGGAAGCGGCCGTTGCCCGGGAAATGCTCGACGAGAAAATGAAGCAGGACAATGATGCGGCGATCGAGAAGCTGAAGGAACAACTGAAAAGACAGATCGAGCTGGGCAATATTGAAATCGAACAAGACGACAAATCGATCACGATTCGTATCCGCGAGCGGGGCTCGTTCAGGTCCGGTTCCTCCGACCTGGCCCGTGAATTCATGAATACTGTTGTCCCAGTGATCCAGGAATCACTGGTCGATATGCATGGGGACATCTCTGTGGAAGGACACACCGACAACATACCAATCAGCAACCGAAGTTTCAGTTCGAATTGGGCACTATCAAGCTCAAGAGCGCTGACGCTGGGCCACAAACTACTCGAAGATCCGAAAATTGATCCCAACCGTCTTAAGATCGTAGGGTTCGCCGATACCAGGCCGGTGGAGCCCAACGATACCTGATCCAACCGCGCGAAGAATCGACGGGTCGGGGTGGTCATCACGCGCAACCAGACGCTTAAGGAACTGGACCTGAATCTGGCTAATCAAGGGGCTAAACCAAGAGTTCAGGAAGGCTAGAACCAATTCCAGGACGCGGACATTGACGCGCCGCGAACCAAACCGGAAGATGGATGCCCTGACAATTCCTACAGAGCCAATTCTATGCGCTTGAGGCTACTGACCCTCACCTTGTTGCTTGCTGCTCCATTCTCAATCGCCGCTGAGCGGCCCTCCAAGGAAGCGTTGTGCCGCGCTTGTCATGGCCCCGGGGGAGGCAAGCCCATCATGGCGTTGTACCCGAAGCTGAACGGTCAGAACGAGGCGTATCTGATTGAAGCATTGAAGGCGTATCGAGAAGGTCGGCGGAAAGGGACCAACGCGATGCAGATGGCCGTGCAATCAAAAACCCTGTCAGACGCTGACATCGAGGCTTTGGCCAAGTATTACGCGGCTCAACCTTAGCTGTAATGCGACAGACCTACGCCACGCTGGAACTCCACGGGAATAGCAGGAACGCCGAAAAGCTCGGTGCATACATTGCCTGGCTGGTCGCCAATGACCTCATGTCAGACTATCAACTCAAGGTCTGTGGAGCCGATATTGCCATGGTCCGCATGCAGGCCATGACGGGCCCTGCGTTCCTCACCACAGTACTGGACGGAGAGTTCAAACCGTCACAGCTGAACGATGTGGGGCAGTCCTTCAGCGAACACTACTTCATGACCGGTCAGTACAACGACGACTACGACAGCTGTCGCTATTACGGTGATGATGAGTGGCACCGCTTTGATGAACTATCCCCAAAGATCAGCGCCGCGTTTCGAAGATGGAAGCAGCCGGCACCCAAGAAGGGCATGGGCAAGATCATTCAGTTCCCATTCGGCAAAAAAAAGTGACTCGCCGCAACGCGCGAGTCATCCCTAGCCATAGGCGAGGGATCTCCCTCTCCCAGTTTCTGCAGTGACACCGATAACGCGTTTCCCTGTGCCTTGGATTGCCTTAGATTCTCTCGCCTTCGGCTCAGAGTCTTCTGCTGTCACCCACACCTTCGGTGAAGGCCCTACCCCAATAACTCCAAAGCCCGACTCATCAACGTCGGCATCGACAGCCTGGTCACCTCCCAACTGGGATCGTGACGCTTGCCTCGGCGGTGCAGACTCAAATTGAAACCGGTAATCACTGCAAATTTGTAGGCTGCCAGCGCACGATACCAGTTGAGGTCTGGCAATGGCGCACCCCACGCCTCTCTGTAGAGCTCCATCATCACTTCCGGCGGTTGGAATGACGGCCGCATCGTGGCACCACCATCAGTACTCGCCCAGGCATGTGGATCACTGAAGGTACAGATCCAGCCAATATCGTTCAGGGTTGCGCCGACGCCGACCAACTCCCAATCGATGACCGCCAGTAAATTTCTCGTTTGTGTGTCAAAAAACAGGTTTGAAAACTGGAAGTCACCGTGGAAGACACCAACCGGTGCGTCGTGTGGAAGCGTGTCCAGCAACCGTTGCCGTACGGCGGGTGCATCAATCAGCAGTTCTGGGTCAGCCGCTTTCTCGTAGAAGCGATCCCAGCGCGTGACATCGTCATCAAACGGTATCGCAGGTCCGAGCCCCGGAACGGCAGATTCCCAGTCCAGCTTGTGTACTCCCGCAAGCGCGCTCATCATCTGGCGTGCCATATCGCGCTTCTCATCATCCGTCAGGTCCCCCGCCCACTCACCGGGGCCAAGCTTCACCGTATCACCTTCCAGTTTCGGAACCGTAAAATAAGGAGCATCGAACCAATGAAGATTGTCCCCGGACCAACGAACGCTGCAATGGGGGACGTCTGTACCGTCGAGGGCGTTCAGAATCTGCACCTGACGCAATACATCTGCTGTACCTTTCCAATTGACGTTAGGCGGTGGCAGTCTGAGAAACCAGGATTCGGATTGGCCATCAGACAGATCCACGGTAAAGCCGTACGAAAATCCAGCATGTCCCGGCATTGGGTGGACATCTCGTACGCTGGCGCCGCCATCGTCGTACATCGCCTGACTGAACGGCACCAGCCTCGTCTCAAGTTCCGTGAGTTCCATTCAGATCCCCAGATCAAGCTGGTTGTAGTCAAACAGGCGGTCGCGAGCCTCTTCGTTCCATTCAAAAATCAGGTCTGCATCAACGTGAGGTTTGTATACGAAGGGTTTTTCACCCGGGAAACGAGCCTGACGAGCCGCAATGGCGATACCCAGTACTTCCGATCGTGTCTGGACTCGTTGCTCGTCATAGATGATGTGCTGACTGCCCCGGGCATGAATGCCGTTTCCGCGGGCACCGATCACGGAGGCACGCGGATGGAATCCAAAATTGATCGTCACACGCAGATCAGCACTGGTATTGGCGAACGAACCGTGAACCACCTGTCGATTACACATACCCACATCACCTGGCGCGCAGATCATCGGTACGGCCTCAGGCAGACGATCTGAACCAGCCGCCTCACACATACTCCTGATGTCCGCCTGTGCCACGTGAGTCCCTGGGACCACCCACAGTCCGTTGGCAGAGTTACAACCATGTACCTGCGCCATGAAGTTGAAGCCATGGCTCCCCTTATCGAACTTGTCTGTATCCCAGTGGGTTGTGCCATCCTGGTGCCAGGCAACAGAAGCGCCCAGCCCCGGCTGCTTGACAAAGATCACCTCGTTGAACGGACTAAAGTCTTCACCGTTGATCGCGGCGGCCACGCCCAACAACGCCGGGTGTCCGTAGGTCCGCAACGCCGCATCTGAAAACTGCAGCGACCCACCAATCACCTGAAGGACATAGTCCGGTGCATCTTCAGGGGCTTCAGGCTCAATCATCTTCGCGGGATGACGGCCATTATTGCGGTCAGTGCCACCAATCGGATCCGATAGCGGACGCACCAGCGAGAAGCCCCCATGTTCGTGACCAACCTGCGGCGAGGGTCGCCCATGTTTATCAACTTCACCGCCAGGCCTAGTCGGTGCTCGTTCGATCAGGTCATCAACATCATGCGAGAGGTCCTTCAGCTCTTCCGATCCCAGCACCCCTTCAAAGACATAGAAGCCACAGCGCCAGTACGCTTCTATGATGTCTTCATGTAATGAGCCATCGGCATTGAATCGAATCGGCCCACGATTTCCCAGCGCCATTGCGCGCGCCTCACCTTCTGCACGATATTGTGCGATCGCAACTTCATGTTCACCGTAACCTTCACCAATCGTCTCAATTGTTGCGCTCATCTCTCGCGCCCATAACTTGTCTTGGGGCCCTATCATCACCGGCAGCCTTTACAGGTGCAAGCCAGTCGGGTTGTCGCTATCCACCCATCCCATCCAGGTGCCATCACGCTATACTTCACGGGTCCACTCACACACGGGTCACAGTGGTAGTCGCATTCTTTACCAGCTGGCTGGGCTGGCTACGCCTGGGCCTTCAGATCTGTCGCACGCTACCCGCAGCAGGCTTGCGTGCTATCCCACGCCGATTGCTGATACTGATTCCTGCGTGGTGTCTGTTCGGTGCACTCAACGCCCTGCACTGGCTAGGGTTCCTGATCGATGAGGTCCTGTTTCGGGGTTATCGAAAAATTAGCGTGGAACGCCCGGTACACATCGTTGGCGTGCCGCGCAGCGGAACAACACACCTTCACCGTGTCGTCGCGAACGACCCGATGTTCACAACGTTTTCGCTGATCGA
>NTKD01000086.1 GCA_002457275.1 OM182 bacterium MED-G24 | reverse complement strand
ATTGTCCGCCACCGAGCAATGACACGATGATGGATAGGCCGCCAATCAGGAATGTGGACAACACGAGCAGCGGAACAACCACGCCCCACTTGTAGATCTCGAAAAGAATTTGCTTCTGCGCGGCCACGGCAGGTTTATAGCAAACCTGCTGGGGTACCGCACTATTCTTCAGGGAAGATCGACATGCGTGTTGCAACCTTTGCTGGTGCGTGGGGTATGAGGATGCGAAGCGTTTCTGAATAATATAAAGTACTTACGTAAGTACTTTAATTATAATATCTCGATGAACCTCAGTATCAGGCTCCGTAGATTGGCTGACCGGCTTCATTCGGAGTGTGGAAAAAGACTCTCATCCCGTGGCTCGCTTCTGCGCCAGCGATGGTTGCCAATCTATGATTATCTGCTGGACAACGGACCACACCCGGTGATGGGTATCGCTTTGGCGACGGGGCTTTCTCATCCGGCAGTTCTACAATTCGCCCAGGAAATGATTGATGGTGGACTGATTGCCAGCTATAGAGATCCCAAAGACAGGAGGAAGCGCGTACTGGCATTGTCTGCGTCCGGTAAACAATTGGGTGAGGATTACCGGGTCTTCAAGGCGGAGACGAATGCACTGGTGGCTTCGATCTTTGAAGACGCAGGTATCCCAATTGCGGACCTGCTGCCTGACCTTGAACAGTCGCTTTCGAAGCGAACGGGGTGACTGCCGTCGATAGCGGTATGATCCCGCTCGCAGTACGCTGATGAAGAAATGAAAAACGACCTAAAAGTGATCACTTACTTACCAAAATATGCTGATGCATTCGGGGTTTTGAACGAACAGTGGATCAATGAGTACTTCAGAATGGAGTACGCGGACCGTCGTGCTCTCGAAGATCCAGAGAACTACATTCTGGCGAACGGTGGTGAAATTGTCTTTGTAGCTGAGTCGTCGACCGATGTCGTTCTGGGGACCTGTGCCGTGGTACATCACTCAAAGCAGGTGTGCGAGCTTGCCAAGATGGCGGTGTCGCCTGAGGCACGTGGGCGTGGCATTGGCGAGATTGTGGGATCTGCGGCGATCGATATTGCGCGCAAAGCCGGTTATGGGGAAATGTACCTTGAGACCAATGATGTGCTGAAACCGGCTTTGAGGCTTTATCACAAACTCGGTTTTGAGCAACGGCCCTTTCCTTTCGATTCGGACTATCAGCGCGCCAACGTGTATATGGTGCTCGACCTTTAACCGAATCAGTCGACCGGAGCGTTCTCTCCAACCCGCACCTTGTCGCCGACCCGAATGATCCCGGTGGACAGCAATCGTGCGAGTACACCACCGTGTCCTCGCATGGCGTTGTAGCCTCCTTCACCGAGGGCGGCCTCCATCTTCGAGCAGGGTTGCGCTAGGTCCGTCCAGGCCATACGCACTTCACCGACGTAGAATTCCTTGTTCTTGAGCGCCAGCAGATTGATGCCACTTACAACGATATTCCGGCGTAGAACGGAGGGGTCGATGACGTCCAGCCCCATGAAGCCGGCGACCGCGTCGATGTGTTCCTGCTGAATCAGGCTGACCTCCCGCGTTTTGCGCATGGCTTTGAATCGGTCACCCGTCAGTCCGGCACCCTGTCGGGCTTCCACCTCTGTGACCACCTGCATGGGCGTTCGGGTATCGGGACGTGCGCCGATCCACTCGACCCTGCCAGTCTGGGGCAGGCGTGCCATCAGTTCTTTCAGCGAAGCTGCCATATGTGTCTCCGATTGTGGCCGCCATCATGGCATAAGGTAACCGTTGAGCAATGGACTCGGCGATCGAACCTGATTGTTCGACAACCATTGCACGCGGTGCTACGGTCGCGCGCAACTAGAGGGAAGGATCATGACAGACAGCAGACTGAAGATGGCGCTCATCGGATGTGGCGGTATTGCCCAGGCTCATTGGCAGGGCATCCAACGGGTGGCAACACGCGTTGATGTCACGGCAGTGGTCGACAACAACCCTGATGCTGCAAAAGCGATGGCGGAGCAGACTGGCGCCGTGGCGTATACCGATATCGATGATGCCCTCAAGAACGGCGACTTTGATGCGGTCGACATCATGCTGCCGCATGATCTGCATGAGTCCGCCGCGACAGCCTGTTTCGATGTGGGCAAGCACGTCCTGCTGGAGAAGCCGATGGCCCACTCAATTGAGAGTGCTGAGCGCATTCTTGAGGCGGGAAGCAAGGTCGATACAGTGTTCATGATTGCTGAGCAGGCTCAGTATTGGACCGACGTGGCAAAGGCGAGAGAACTTATGGATGCAGGGGCCATCGGTGAGGTCATCAGCGCGAGCGGCAATTTCTATGATCGCGTTGCCATTGATCTGGACGCGCCACCTCCCTGGCGATACAGTCTGGCGGTCTCTGGCGGTGGTCTCACGGTTGATGGAGGCGCCCATTGGATACGGCCCCTCCGCATGATGATGGGGGAAGTTGACGAAGTCATCGGCGTCGCCGGTCACCATGTGCCTCGAATGGAAGGTGAGTCCTGGTCGCGCATGTTGATGAAGTTTGAGAACGGCACCGTGGGTGTTCTCACCTGCCAGAATGTGATGCATGCCGCGGGTCCGACGGACATGTTCCGGGTGACGGGCACGGAAGGCGAAATTCAGATCACGGGTGGTCGTGAAGGACAGCTGATGCTGTTCAACAGGGATCATCCGCGGGGTGAATCCATCATGAATGCGGTCGAAGGCAAGAGGGATTCCTACGGTGCAGAGATCAAGGACTTTTGTGAGGTGGTGCTCGACAGTACAACCATGGCAGCGCCACCGGAATATTCACTGGGTGAGTTCCGCACCGCGCAGGCGCTGTATCGATCTATCAAGTCGGGTCACTGGGAGAAGGTCTGGTAGCGCTGGGTAGACTGAGTCCAGGAGCAGGTAACGTGGCAACCCCCGATTTTTCCGAATTGGCCCTGAAGCAGACCCTGGCCAGCAATCTCGAGTCTATTGGCTACACTCGAATGACACCCATCCAGGCACTGAGCCTGGGTCCGATTCTTGATGGCCAGGATGTGATCGGACAAGCCATGACCGGTTCGGGAAAAACGGCGGCTTTTGGCCTGGGATTGTTACAGGCATTGACCGTGAAGCGGTTTCGCATCCAGTCCCTGGTGCTGTGCCCGACGCGGGAACTGGCTGACCAGGTCGCAAAGGAGATCAGGCGACTCGGCCGGGCGATTCACAACATCAAGGTGCTGACGTTGTGTGGCGGCGTTCCTTTTGGTCCACAAAAGGGTTCGTTGGAACACGGCGCTCACATCATCGTGGGTACGCCGGGTCGTATTGAAGAACATCTTCGAAAGGGCAATCTGCGCGTCAACGAGATCTCGATGCTTGTCCTGGATGAAGCAGACCGAATGCTCGATATGGGATTCACCGAGGTGATTGAGCAGATTGTCGGTAAGCTACCCACGGAACGTCAGACACTGCTCTTCAGCGCGACCTTCCCGGAGGATATCGAATCATTAGCAATGCGGGTTACAAACAACCCCTCCCGTGTGACTGCGGACGAGCAACATGACGCGGGGAGCATTCGCCAACTGGTGTATGAGATACCTTCAAAAGATGCTCGCCTGACAATGCTGATCGATGTGTTGCTGTTTCATCAGCCGGTATCGACGCTTGTGTTCTGCAATACCCGGCAGATGACCGAAGAGGTGGCTTCCGGTCTGATTTCTAGGGGGTTTGCTGCGATGGCCTTACATGGTGAGTTTGCGCAGAAGGATCGCGACTCCCGGTTGCTGCGATTTGCCAACGGCAGCACCAGCGTGCTGGTGGCGACTGATGTCGCATCACGAGGTCTCGATATCGAATCACTAGATCTGGTGGTGAACTACCACCTGCCACGTGACCCGGAAGTTTATACCCACAGGATCGGGCGTACGGGCAGGGCGGGGAGTCAGGGAATCGCCTGTTCTCTGTGCCTTCCACAAGACAGGCATCGTGTTGAACAGTTGACGGATCTCACAGCGCAGACGATTGAACACATGGAACGTCCTGTCGGGATGGACCGTCGCCAGCCATTAGATCCGCAATGGGTGACGTTGCAGATTGATGGCGGCAGGAAGCAGAAGATCCGCCCCGGTGACCTGCTGGGGGCGTTGACCCGAGAGGGTGGTATTGAAGGTGATCAGGTTGGGCGGATCAATATCCTCGATCTCACGGCATACGTGGCCGTGGATCGGTCGGTCTCACGTACAGCGCTGAACGTGCTTCAGAAGAACAAGATTAAAGGACGGTCGTTCAAGACAAGACGGGTTAACAATACCGCCTGACCTGCTTTGGTCGGTCGAGAGCTCCTCGGGCTTGTCTTTTCCTGAGGAGCTCCACACAGACCATGCTTGGCTAAAAGTACTCTGTGAAGTAGGGTGCATTCAGGCAGTCAAAATCCCATCACAGAGGCACCGAGAGATGCACGACCTCGTCATACGAAACGGCACCATTATCGACGGCAGCGGAACTGACCGTTTCAAGGGTGACATCGCCATCGACAACGATCGCATTGTCGCGGTCGGCAACGTCAAAGAACAGGGCAAACAGGAAATCGATGCGAACGGCATGCTGGTCACGCCGGGCTGGGTGGATGTACACACCCACTACGATGGCCAGGCGACCTGGGACCCGATCATGGGGCCCAGCAGCTGGCATGGTGTGACGACAGTCGTCATGGGTAATTGTGGTGTTGGATTTGCACCGGTGCGTCCAGGCGGCGAAAAATTCCTGATCGAACTGATGGAAGGTGTGGAGGACATTCCAGGTGCGGCGCTTTCTGAAGGTATCCAATGGAACTGGGAGACGTTTCCGGAATACCTGGATGCTTTGGAAACATTGCCAAGAACCGTCGATGTCGGCACGCAGGTACCCCACGGCGCAGTCAGAGCCTATGTGATGGGTGACCGCTGTAGTGGTGATAACGAGCCGACTGGGGCGGAGCTGGAACAGATGGTGGCGCTGGTGCGTGATGGTGTTGCTGCGGGTGCGCTGGGGTTTTCATCAAGCCGAACGCTCCTGCATCGCGATGTGCATGGTGAGTATGTGCCGGGTACGTTTGCCGGTAGCCATGAAATGTTGCAACTCGGCCTTGCCATGAAAGGAATGGATCACGGCATTTTTGAAATGGTGTCGGACAATCTTGGTGACGACGACGAATGGCAGTGGGTCAAGGACTTTGCAGCGGAAACCGGTCGTCCGGTGACGCTGATTGCCACCACACCTGCGGCCTATGTCGACAATAAGATGTACCGCATGGTTGAGGAGGCGCGTCAGTCCAATATGAATATCATGCCGCAGATGGCGGGGCGACCCACGGGGATCCTGCATGGTCTGCAAAGCAGTTTCCACGCGTTTGTTCGCCACCCGGTGTGGCGTGAACAGCTGGCCGATCTGCCGCTTGAGGAACAGGTTGTCGCAATGCAAACACCGGAAATTCGTGAGCAACTGCTTGGAATTGATGAGGGGGAAGCCGCCGCAGGGGTTATGGGGAACCTGGAACAGATCATGGCGTTGGTGTTCCCGCTGGGCGATACGCCCAATTACGAACCCACGTTCGAAGACAGCGTCGCGGGCATTGCCAAGGCGCGTGGTCAGTCAGCGCTGGAGGTAATGTATGACCTGCTCATTGCAGAAGATGGCAAAGAACTATTCTATCAACCACTTGGTGCCTATTCATCCTACAACCTGGATGCCCAGCATCGGATGATGCAACATCCGAACGTGTTGATGGGATTGTCCGATGGTGGCGCGCACTGCGGTGTCATTGCCGATGCGGGGATGCCGACGTTTAACATGATCCACTGGGGTCGGGACCGAAAGCGTGGTGACAAACTGCCGCTTGAATTCATCGTACGTTCGATGACTCGTCGTACCGCAGAGGCCTACGGCATGATGGATCGTGGATTGCTCGCAGAAGGAATGCTAGCGGACCTCAACGTCATCAATTTTGACGAGCTTCGCCTCGAACGACCGGAAGCGATCTTTGATCTACCTACTGGTGGCCGACGTTTGGTGCAGAAGGTCTCGGGGTATCGTTACACCGTCAAGTCAGGCAAAACGACGTTTGAAGATGGTGTCCCGACTGGTCAACGACCTGGAGGTCTTGTCAGAGGGTAGCCCTCCCTACCAGGGGGTAACCCGGGGTCTCCCACGCATCGAAGCAGCGGCGTTATACTGCGCGTTTTTGATTCTAGGGGAATCCCATGAAAGTCGCACTCCAGTCTACGCCGTTCAACCGTGTTGATTTGTTTGAAGCCGCCGGCTTTGAAGTGGTCGAGGGCGTTTGTCGATCTGAAGACGACTTGATCGAACTGCTCAAGGACTCCGATGGTGCCCAGGTGGGTGTGATGCCCCTGACTTCTCGCAAAGTTCTCGAAGCATGCCCAAAGTTGAAAGTCGTTAGTCGCATGGGCGTTGGCGTCGACTCCATTGATCTGGACGCAGCGACAGAACTGGGCGTGCTCGCCTGCAATGTGCCGGGGGTCAACACCGCTGAGGTCGCAGATCATGCGGCTGCCATGTTGCTGGCTCTCACCCGTCGGATTTACGACACCGTACGGACAACGCGTGCAGGTGGCTGGCGAGATGATCGAAAACTGACTGTCGAATACATGCGAACGGTACGACGCATCGCAGGACACACTGTTGGTGTGATTGGTTTTGGCAATATCGGTAGGGCATTTGCGATGCGCATGCGAGGCTTTGGGCCTGCACGCATCATTGCCCACGATCCATATGTTCCCCAGACCACTGCAGACCTGTACGGCGTCCAATTGGTATCGCTGGAGGAATTGCTGAAAGAGTCCGATTACATCTCGATTCATACTTCGCTGACGGAAGAGACGCGCTACATCATCAATGAAGACACGCTGAAGCTGATGAAGCCGACAGCGTTGCTCGTGAATACTTCACGAGGGCCAGTGGTGAACGGTAGCGCACTGGCGTCGGCCCTCCAGGCCGGTACGATTGAAGCGGCGGCGTTGGATGTGACTGAAGCGGAGCCTGTAGATTCTCAGGACCCGCTCTTGTCGCTCCCGAACGCGATTGTGACCCCACACCTTGCAGGGTTCTCACCGACCTTCCTGGAGGAATGCCCGATCCGTCAGGCGCAAAATATCATCCGCGCACTGACCGGCGAAGCGCCCTGGGGCCTGGCGAACCCGGAGGTGATCAAGACGATTGCCGTCATGCGCTCGACGGATGCGGGTCGTTGGGAAGGCGTGCCGGATTTCAGTACAGCACTCGCGGTATAGTGGTTCGGTACGCATGGCAGATGGGGGATTTCCTTCCGAAGCCCGGGATGATCTCACATCAACTATGGCATGCTAACAGGAGAACGAACCGGAGGTGGATGATGATGCGGATGCGATGCATAAGAGGTCTCTCACTACTTTTGATCCTGGTCTATGGCTCAGCGCTTGCTGATAAGCGCACTGAATTCAGGCAGGCGTACGAACAATACCAGTCGGCCGTGGCGGGTGGCGATAAAGCGGTCGCTCTTGGGGCAGCGCGTGAGGCCTATCGGCTGGGGTTGAAGATCTACGGAAAGGACAGTATGAATGTGGTTCGCCTATCCTTGAACTATGCGGGTCTGCTCAATGATACTGGTGACTTCAGGAATGCACGGAAGGTCCTGAAGAAGAAACTGAACATCATTGAGGACGCCGGAGGCGACGCCAGTGACCTGGAGCTGGTGTTGTATGAACTGGGTCGCGCAGAATTCGACTGGGCCAATCCCAAACGTGGCCTCGCCTACTTCGATCGCTCAGTTCAGTCGGTGTCGGAAGCAGACGTCGGCCGACGCGCCACTCGTAGCTTCTCGATTGGCAGTCATCTTCTCAAACAACAGGGTGACAGACATACCAAGCCCTATTTTGAGACAGCACACCAGGGTTTCAAGGAGATACTGCAACCCCATGATATCCGACTTGGCCTGGCGAGCTATCACCGCGGTCTTTGGGCGTACCGCGAAAAGCGTCTGGATGATGCCGTCGCCTTTCTTGATGAAGCATTGATCGCTTTTTCGAGTGAATCGGAGCCGATGACGGACTTCGAGCGTCCGGTTCGGCAGATGTTGATCACCCTGCACGAGGGTGCAGGGGCGTCAGACCTGGCGACGCCGCATGTGCTTGCGTTTGGTCGGGCACAGGATTGGCAGGGACGGCCGGATCCGTTGTACATGGACACCACGCCGACCATGATGATGGCCAAAAGCGGGATACAGGGTGATGTCGGCCTGTTGTTCGGTATCGATGAAATGGGCAACGTGACAGATCTGTCTGTTGCGAGCTCAACCAATTTCGAGCTGAACGACCTTGCGACCGAAGTCATGTCGACCGCGAGGTTTGCGCCACAGTTCCAGGGCGATGTGCCTGTAGAAACACAGAACGTCTCTTACACACTGACGTTCGACTTTACGGTCCCTCAGCAGACCCCCAAGCTGGGTGGGATGCCCGAGTCGCGAGGTTTTCCTGATGAAGGAGGTTATCGGAGCGGCCAATCCGAAGAGTTCATTGGCAGCGGACCGCAGGCGATCGGTGGCAAGTCTGGTGGAAAATAGACCTGCGTCGAGCAGTTGAGAATGGGCGAACCTGTGACAGACCAGGACGCAATCGTCCAGCATATCCACGAGCACGGTTACTACATCCTGGAGGATGCCGTTGAGCCTGCTTTGTGCGATGCACTGCTGGAGGAGATAGAGCGGCTGGAAGCGAAGGAGGTTCCCCGTAGCCTCGACAACGACTTTCATGGGCATCAAACGACCCGATTTTATGATGTTCTGAATCTCGGCGATGTGTGGCAGAAGTTGCCGGTGCACGACGCGATTCTGCCGGTCGCACGAGGACTATTGGGTGATGACTGTCTGCTCAACACCTACGGTACCTCAATCATCAATCCCGGTGAGACCCGTCAACGGATGCATGTGGATGATGGTCCGTTTATCGGAGCCAGGAATTCCTGTCTTCGACATCGCGCACACGTGGAAAATGGGGCCAGAGCCCACATTGTGCTGAACACCATGATTGCTCTTTGTGACTTTACAGAAGAGAACGGTGCGACCCGTTTCCTGCCAGACAGCAACCTTATGCCGTATCCCTCTGTGAAGGGAGATGACAACTGGTATGAATTGAGTCAGCCCGCAGTCATGCCACGAGGCAGCGTCCTTTTCTTCGAGGGCCAGTGCTTTCATGCTGGAGGTGATAACAACAGCGATGGGCGTCGTTACGCTGTCTCGGTCGATTACTGCGCGGGATATCTGCGCAGCCAGGAGAATTTCCTGTTCAGCATTAGCAGAGATCGTCTCCCGACGTTCAGTGATGACTTGCTTGGTTTGCTTGGTCTACGGATCAGTCGAGGGGGCCTCGGACATGTGTATCACCACGATCCCGATGATTTGATGCAGCGCATTGCCATGCCGACGTCGTCTTCTGGGCCGGAGCGTGAGGCCCAGGAATAGCACACGTATTGATGGTCCTAGGACAGCCCAAGGACTGCTTCACGATTCCTCTAAACCTGTTTGTCGGATTCGCTACAGCGTGTCATACGACTCGCCGTGAACCCGACCAGCCACGAGTGTGAACGAGACGGTTTCTTCCCGAGCTTTCATACGGACAATGGTGGTACCGTGGAAAACAACCCAATCTGGAGCACACAACATGGTCCGCATCATTGGCAACATCAAGCCCGAAGATGACTATACCCACGAACTGGGCCCGGAAGAGAATTTCAACGAGTCGGTTTATTTCAACTTCTTCGATCGTGAGCAGAACCGAGGTGGCTTCGTCCGGATCGGGAACCGGGCGAATGAAGGGTATGCGGAGATGACCGTGATCGTGTGGAACCCGGATGGCTCGGCGCTCTTCTACTATGACAAACCGAGCATCAGTGACAACGAAAGCTGGAATGCAGGCGGCCTCTCAATTGACGTCGAAGTTCCGATTGAGAGAATCCGGACGACCTACCAGGGCGAGGCTCTTTTGATGACGAACCCTCGAGACATGAAGGACCCTGGAAGCGCGTTCAAAAACAATCCGATGAAACCGCTGATGATTGATCTGACGCACACGGCAGTCGGTCCGATGTATGGTCATGTCGGCGAACCAGGGGATGGCAACGAATTTGCGCGCAGTCATACGGAACAGCACATGAG
>NTKD01000085.1 GCA_002457275.1 OM182 bacterium MED-G24 | reverse complement strand
TGCCGTTCGACAGGTGGACAGTACGTTTGTCTTCATCGCCGAAGCGACGACTACGCCCAGCGGCCAACATGATCATTCCTAGTGGATCGCGGCTCATCTGTTGCTTTGCGTGCGGGTCTTATTCACACAGACGCACTGATTACTCACCGACCCGACTTGCCCAATCCAGCTTGCTTCGGCAAACCTGGTAGAAGCTGTGTCCTGGCGGGTGCACAAGCTTCAGACGCGAGGACTGCTGTTGCACGACCAAGGACTCACCCGGCTCAATCTCAAATTCGAGGTGCGAATCGAAACTCACACGTGCATTGGTGCCGATATGTGATCCCACCACGATACGAACTTCCGAGTCTCCTTTGACCATCAGCGGCCGACTGTTCAGGGTATGGGGGAACATGGGTACCAGAACAAGTGCATCCAGGTTTGGCACCATGATCGGACCGCCCGCCGAGAGCGCATACGCCGTCGAGCCCGTCGGCGAAGAGATGATCAGTCCGTCCGAATACTGTGTGTAGACAAACTCGCCATCAACATAGAGATCAAACTCGATCATTTTTGGCATTTTCGCAGAGTGAACCAGGACCTCGTTCAGCGCCGAAGCGACTTCCTGACGCCCGTCCACCGTGACCTCACCTTCCAGCAGGAAGTGCTCCTCAATACTGTAATTCCCCGCCAGGACCTCCCCCAGCGCTTTCTCGATGTCGTCGGGTGAGATGTCCGCCAGAAACCCGAGCCGGCCTCGATTCACCCCCACAACCGGTACGCCCTGTGGGGCAAAGGCTCTCGCGGTCCCGAGGATGTTGCCATCACCACCCACTGCAATAATTAGGTCACAGCGCTGCCCGAGCGTTTCAGTATCCAGCACCTGCAGATCGCCCGCAGGCAGTACCTCAGCCGTTTTGGCCTCGACCAGGACATCGACCGATTGATCCTGCAGGCAGCGAATCACACGGCCAAACGACTCCTGGATCAGCTCGCTGTTGTTGTGGGCCACCAGCCCAATTTTTGAAAACGCGCCCACCTGCTCGTCCCCGCGTAAAGGGGTGCCATTTAATGCCAAGGGTGCCGGGTTTTCAACGCATCGGATTCACAGAAATATGAACAGTTCGGACTTGAAAACCTGACACGAAGGCACAAAATTGACCAAAGACGCCCGATCCCGGTGGAGGGGAGGCTATGAGTTCAACCATCAACGCCCGTTACGCGGAAGAACTGGCACGTGAGAGCAATATCGCTGAGATTGCCGCGGCGGGCTCCCTATGGGGCGCCATACGTCATGAAGGGCGGCTCCGCGCCGAGTTTGAGCCCATCATGGCGACGTTTCTCCAGGCCACTATCCTGAACCATGACACGCTTGAGGGTGCCCTGAGCTTCCTGCTGGCGAGCAAAATGGACAGCAGCGTGGTCTCATCCATGGCGATTCGCGAAATCATGCAGGAGGCTCTCAGCGAAGACCCTTCCATCATTCGGGCGGCCGAGATCGACATCAAGGCCATCCGGGAACGGGATCCGGCGTGCAACAGCTATTCAACCCCACTCCTGTTCTACAAAGGCTTCCATGCGCTTCAAATCCATCGTGTGGCGCACTGGCTCTGGCAGAACGAACGCCATACGCTCGCGCTGTTTTTTCAGAACCAGATGTCCACGATTTTTGGCGTCGACATGCATCCCGGGGCCTACGTTGGTTGTGGCGTGATGTTCGATCACGCCACCGGTCTGGTCATCGGTGAAACCGCCGTGGTCGAGGACGATGTCTCAATACTCCATGGGGTGACACTGGGCGGGACCGGGAAGGAATCAGGGGATCGTCATCCCAAGGTCCGAACGGGCGTACTCATCGGCGCGAACGCCTCCATCATCGGTAACATCGCAGTGGGCTCCGGCGCCAAAATCGGTGCTGGCAGCGTTGTAATGAGTGACGTGCCACCACACGTGACCGTAGTGGGTGTCCCCGCCAAGATTGTGGGCATACCGGACTGCGACTCCCCCGCAACCAGCATGCTCCAGGACATCGAATGCTGATGTTTTAGAGCGGTCGATCCCTGGCAGGCATAGACGTGATCGACGCCAGCTTGGTGCACGCCTGAGACCAGTCCTGAAATTCAATGGCTTGCAGGCCCAGTGACACCGCCCGCTCACAGTTTACTGCTCGATCATCAATGAGAATGAGGCGATCGGGTGTCACCGTCGCTGCATCGACAATCGACTCAAAAAAGCCCGTTTCGGCTTTCGTCGCGCCCAACTCGAAGGAAACGAAGGACTGCTCAAAGCCTGACAAGAAATGCCGGCGATTCGTTATCGACTCAAAATACAGTGGATCGGTATCGCTCGTGATCCAGACCGGAAACATCTGCAGCATCCAGCGCACGGCATCTTCAATGGCGACACCGGACTGAACATCGTCTGCCAGTGCTCACGTGCCTGCGCCAGTGACTCGCAGAACATATTGTCATTCTCGATCATGCGCTGCAACAACACATCGGGTGATTGATGGCCGATGTCTGCCGCCTGTTTATCGGTGGAATGCCAGAAGGTGCTGACCGCATAGTCGGGATCATGCAGGCATACCGCCAGGCTCCGGTCATCCAACATGAGATCGCCAACCACGCGACCAAGGTCGAGCAGTACCACAAAATCACCTCTGTCTGCCATTCACACTGCGTGAAGCCCATTTGATGAGTGAACACACAGGTCGTCCTGTGGATTCGGGCGACCGTCGTGATTTTAAGCTAGAATTCTACGCGAAACAGACTGCTCGTTAGGTCTATGCTGATTCCGGGGACGATTTCGCCATGAAGAAGTTCATATTTGCACTCATTCCGCTACTGGTGTCCAGCCTGTTTGGCCTTGAGCCAGGTGCCTGGTTCGACACTGCGTCGCAGCGCGCCGGACTGATCAGCACTGGGTCACGGGAATGATCGAAGGGATGGAAGAACAACCAGACGATAAGACCTTCACGACGTTCAACGACCGACTCGGCGTGGACGGAACCGCAACTGAGGCCTCTGTCCCCGTCGAAGAAGTGGCCGCTCGCACGCCAGATGTCCGTGCACCCACCCAATCATCAGGCCAGCGAGTCAATCGATCCAGCCGGATCGACATCCCCACGTCCAGAGCTGCGGTCCTCGACGTCATCGATGGCGACACCATCGACGTGCGTGACCTGCAGACCCGTGAGGTCCTAACCGTGCGCGTGACACCGCTGGACGCACCGGAAGTCGGTCAGCCCTACTACGATCGCGCCACGCAACAGCTTCGGCGGAAACTCGAGAACCAGACAATCGTCATTGAAGGCCGGGGACTCGATTCCGAAGATCGGATCGTCGGGAAGGTCATTCTCGGCGATCGGGACATCAGCCAGGAAATGATTGCCGAAGGATTCGCCTGGATTTTTGATCCCTATATACAGGATGGCCGCCTGCTCACCGATTTACATTCGGCCCGTGAGCGGCAGTTGGGTATCTGGTCCGTGGGTGCAACCCCTCCCTGGGCCTGGCGGGAAGGTCGCGAAACCGGGTCCGGCGCCGAGTTTACGGATAACTGCGGTTCCAAACGCTACTGCTACCAGATGGGTAGTTGTGCTGAAGCGCGCTATTACGCGCGCAGTTGTGGTCTCACCAACATGGATACCGATAGTGACGGTGTTCCCTGCGAAGGCGTCTGCCTGCAATGACCGACCATGACCTCGCCTGAACTGCCCGAGGGCTTTTTCACTCGTCAGGACGAGTCTCCTGACGAGCACTTTTATGTCCAGCCTCGAATGGTTGCACACATTGATGATGCGACGATCTCAGCGCTCACCAACTTCTACCAGGAAATGATTCCGCCCAAAGGGCGGGTGCTTGACCTGATGTCCTCCTGGATTTCACATCTACCTGACAGCCCCTACGAACATATCAGTGGTCTCGGTATGAATGCTGATGAACTTGCGGCCAATCCGGTTCTGAACGACTGGTGCGTACACAACCTGAATGAGTCTCCACGACTCCCCTACGACGACGATCGCTTTGATGCAGTGATCACTGCGGTGAGCGTTCAGTACCTGACTTCACCTTTTGAGGTGTTCGCCGATATCGCTCGGTGTCTGGTACCCGGTGGACTTTGCATCGTGGCAATGTCGCACCGCTGCTTCCCCACGAAGGCCGTACAGGCATTTCACCTGTTACCGCCAGAAGACCGGGTGCGCCTCGTGGCAAGCTACATGTCATCGTCCAACGCTTTTGAACGGATCATTTTCACAGATCGGTCACCTCCTGACGCTGATCCGCTCTGGATCGTACATGGCCATAAGGCGCCCTGATCACAAGGCCTCCGCTTACAAACGAGAAATCCTTCCTCACTGCCAGTATCATTTCGTCGCCAATTCACAGGATTGGGCACGATTGCGCCGCCCCACACACCAGAGTTTTCCAAATGCCAGAGCATCTACTTGTCGCCAATCGTGGCGAAATCGCGATACGAATCCTCCGGACGGCCGCAGACCTGGGCATTCGGACCACGGCCATTCACGCCACTGACGATGCGGCGTCTCTGCATACCCGACACGCAGACAACGCCATTGATCTCGGCAATGAAGGCGTCGCCGCGTACCTCGATATCGAAAGTATCGTACGTGTTGCCAATGAGGTTGGCGCTGACGCCGTCCATCCAGGCTACGGGTTCCTGAGCGAGTCCTCTGCTTTCGCGAGTGCCTGCGAAAAGGCTGGGATTCGTTATGTAGGACCCGCGGCTGAAACGCTCGCACAGTTCGGCGACAAGGCCGCAGCGCGTGCCCTCGCCGAGCAATGTGACGTACCTGTGTTACCCGGCGTCAGTCGGGCTATATCCCTGTCAGAAGCGGAGGATTTTTTCAGCAGCCTGGCATCTGGGAATGGCGTCATGCTCAAGGCAATCGCGGGTGGTGGTGGCCGCGGAATGCGACCTGTGTTCGATGGTACCGACCTCGCATCCTCCTTCAACCGAGCCACATCGGAAGCTGCCCAGGCATTCGGATCCGGCGACATCTATGTTGAAGAACTCCTGCCACGAGCCCGGCATATCGAAGTGCAGATCATTGGCGATGGCACCGGTGATGTCAGTCATCTTTGGGACCGGGAATGCAGCCTTCAGCGACAACGCCAGAAGATTGTCGAAATTGCACCCGCTTTTGGGCTCACAGATCAACTTCGTGCCGATGTTCTGGATGCCGCAGTTCGCATCGGCAGTGCCGCCAATTATCAGGGTGTCGGGACCATCGAGTTTCTGATTGATGTAAATACAGAGGGGCGCTTCGTTTTCATGGAGGCGAATGCACGACTCCAAGTCGAGCACACAGTAACGGAAATGATCACCGGACTGGACCTCGTCGCGTTGCAGCTGAAGATCGCAGACGGCGCCACACTACCTGAGCTTGGTATCGACCAAGTGAAGGTGCCGCAGCCGCAAGGCGCTGCGATCCAGTGTAGGATCAACCTGGAATCCATGAACCCAGACGGCACGTCACGTCCGGGCGGCGGTTATCTGACCGCGTACGAACCTGCCTCAGGTCCTGGCGTTCGTGTAGATGGCTACGGATACACCGGATACACGACCAGCCCCTTCTACGACTCACTGCTGGCAAAACTGATTGTGCATGGCCAAGACCTGACCAGCGCCGCCCGCAAGACCCGACGCGCCCTTTCAGAATTTAAGCTGGAAGGTGTACGCAGCAATATTGGCTTCCTGCAGGTGCTATTGAAGGAAACGCCGCTCGATGGTGATTTGATTCATACCCGTTACGTGGAAGAACAGATCAGTGACCTGCTGGCCGTCGACAGTGATGAGGAACCGGCCCGTTTCTTCTCCCCGGAACGAGATATCCGTAAGGCGGGTGCGGACGTGGATCCGGACGACCCACTGGCGGTGCTCAATGTTCAGCGGTCTGACAGCACTGCACCAGCGGCGGTAGCAGCGCCACCGGCGCAGGCCATGATCCAGGGGCCGCCGGGTACGGAACCCGTACTGGCGCCGATTCAGGGCATGGTCATTGATCTTACCGTCACGATTGGCGATGAGATCCTGGCAGGACAACCGGTTGCCGTCCTTGAAGCCCTCAAAATGGAACATGTGATCAAGGCGGAGCAATCAGGGATCGTCAGAGAACTGCCGTTGTCCGTCGGCGATACCATTTTTGAAGACACGCCGATTGTGTTTATTGAACCATCTGAGGTTGCTGGTGAATACAACCCCGGCGAAGCGCTCGACCTCAACAGCATTCGCGATGATGTTGCAGAGATCAATCACTTCCATCAGCTGACCACCGATGAAGCGCGAGTAGAGGCCACGACCAAACGTCACAACGCAGGCAAACGGACAGCACGAGAGAACATCAACGACCTTTGCGACGACGGTACGTTCTTCGAATATGGTCCGTTGGTGACCGCAACGCGCTATCGCAACGACACCATTCCGGAACTGGAGGAACGTGTCATCAAGACCGCAGCTGACGCGATGGTCATGGGCGTTGGCAAGGTTAACAGTAACCTCGTCGGACCAGAGAATGCTCGATGTGTCGCCATGTCTTACGACTACACCGTATTGGCGGGCACCCAGGGTGGGAAGAACCACCAGAAGCAGGACCGCATGTTCAACGTGGCGGAGAAGTACAAATTACCCTTGGTTCTTTATACCGAAGGGGGTGGCGGTAGAACGCATGGTGGTCCAAGGAGTGCCGGTGGTCCAGGCGCTTCCTCCGTTGGCGGCTTGAATACGCGGACCTGGCGCGAATTGGGCAAGCTGTCCGGGCTGGTCCCGATCGTTGGCGTCAATTCCGGCTATTGTTTCGCAGGGAATGTCGTCCTGCTCGGTGCCTGTGATGTGATCATCGCAACGGAGGACTCCAGCCTCGGGGTTGGTGGTCCGGCGTTGATCGAGGGGGGTGGTCTCGGTGTGTTTGCACCGTCAGAGGTCGGGCCTGTCAGCATTCAGGAACCCAACGGCGTGATCGATGTCGTGGTCAAAGATGAAATCGAAGCTACGGATGTCGCGCGTCGATACCTGTCGTACTTCCAGGGGCGCGTGAGCACCTGGCAGGCGAATGACCAACGCAAGCTGCGGCACATCGTTCCGGAAAACAGGCGTGCCATTTACAGTATTCGGGAAGTCATCGAGACGCTCGCCGACGCGGGCACCGTGTTAGAACTGCGACCCAAGTTTGGTCTCGCTATGGTCACAGCATTTATCCGCATTGAAGGCAGACCAGTGGGTGTCATCGCCAACAATTCCAATTCGCCCACAGGCGGTGCCATCGATGCAGACGCCGCTGACAAGGCTTCACGATTCATGCAACTGTGTGACGCATTCGACATTCCGGTCCTATCGCTAATCGACTGTCCGGGCAACATGGTGGGGCCCGAGGCCGAAAAGGAAGCCCAGATCCGGCATTGTGGCCGCATGTATGTGGCCGGTGCCAACCTGACGGTCCCGTTTTTTGCCGTGATCCTGCGCAAGTCCTACGGCCTGGGTGCACTCGCGATGTCGACTGGCAGCTTCGATGAGACGTTCTTTGCCATTTCCTGGCCCACCGGTGAGTTTGCCGGTATGGGACTTGAAGGCTCGATCAAACTCGGGCGACGCTCTGAACTCGCGGCCATCGAAGACATCCCGAAACGCAAAGCACGGTACGAGGAGCTGGTCGCCGACGCTTACGCATGGTCACGTGCACTGAACGCCGGCACCGTCTTCGAGGTGGACGATGTGATTGACCCCGCCACAACACGCGACTGGCTCATCATGGGACTGGAATCAGCACCACCTCCGGAACCCCGCGCCGGGAAGAAGCACAAGTGGATAGATACCTGGTAAATAGATGGACAACTCGCAAATGGATGGCTGGTAAATAGACGCCTGCCAACAGGCCAACCGACAGGGATTTTCTTAACCGCCCACCCACGGTAGTATCCGGCAACTTTCTAGGACAGCACTCTATGAGCATCTACAGCAGCGAATTCCTGCAGCGTCTGACCGACATCACCGGCAATAACGGGGTCATCGAAGATCCCTCACGTGGACCTGGCCCGATCGTGCGACCTCGAAGTACGGAAGAGGTTTCGGAGATCATGAAAGTGTGCACGGAACACAAGGTCCCGGTGGTCACGTTTGGCGGCAACACTGGCCTCGTGCAGGGGACACGTCGAAATGGTGATGAATTGGGCCTCTCGATGGAGCGGATGGCGGCCATAGAAGGGATCGACGTTGCGGGACGCACGATGACGGTTCAGGCGGGCGCTGTACTGCAGCGAGTTCAAGAAACTGCAGAGGAATCCGGATTCCTGTATCCGCTCGACCTTGGCGGTCGTGGTACCGCCACCATCGGCGGCAACATCTCCACCAACGCCGGTGGCAACCGGGTGATTCGTTACGGCATGACCCGGGATCAGATCCTCGCCCTGGAGATGGTGCTGGCAGACGGGACGATCATTCCGATGCAGGGTCCCGCGATCAAAAACAATACTGGTTACGACCTGAAACATCTGGCCATTGGTGGCGAAGGCACACTGGGCGTTGTGACCCGGGCTATCCTGCGAATGCGCACCTTTCCAGTCTCTCAGGCCTGCGCCTGGGTCGCGGTCAACGACTTCGACTCGCTGACCAAACTGCTGAGCTTCATTGACCGCGAGTCGTCCGGCACCCTCTCCTCCTTCGAGGTGATGTGGTCCGACTATTACGAAGCCATGACCGGTGATTCGACACCGTACAAACCACCGGTACCGCACGGACACCCACTGTATGTATTGATTGAGCTGCAGGGTGGCAACCAGGAAAGAGATCAGGTCCGGTTCGAAGAGATCATGGTCGCGGCCTACGAACAGCAACTGGTGGCCGACGCTGCGATTGCCCAGTCCGAAGGCGAGCGTATGGCCATGTGGGATATTCGCGACGATGTGAATCAACTGTTTGAAAACGGCTTCATCGACGTCAAGAATCTCTCGTTCTATTCCAGTGACGTCTCCATGCCGATCAACGACATGGAAGACTTCGTCAAAGAAATCACTGCAGAGATGCCCGGCAAGGAGTCTGGTTCCCACGTATTTGTCTTTGGACACCTGGGAGACGGTAACCTGCACGTCAACCCGTGCGCCCAGGGACCTGACCGCCCCTCACCCAAAGAGTTGGGCGAGATCATCTATCGGGCTGTTCGAAAACGAGGAGGCTCGATCTCAGCGGAACACGGCATCGGCCTGAAGCGAAAGGAATATCTGGACTGGACAAGAACCGAAACCGAAATCGAGTTGATGCGCCGCATCAAGGCCGTGTTTGACCCGGACAATCTTATGAACCCAGGGAAGATTTTCTAAGGTGATCTCCAACGAAAAAAAGCGTGGGATACCCGCGCTTTTTTGAAACCCCTACTCTTACTGGATGCAGGCTACACCTGAACTGGTTGTACAGGTGAATGGCAAGCACTTAGTGGTGATATTTTCGCACCTGAAAGAGGTTCTTACATTGCACAACGCACCATTTGCAAACAAGCGAAAGGTAAATTGCACCAGTGAGTTACCGAGATTGTCTAGCAGAATAGTGAGTCCTTTCATGAAGGCATTTTTTACCGTTTGCTTATCCTCATGAGCAGCATGATCAATGTAAACAATCCCAACGACTAGCTTTACTGCGCGTCCTTTCAGAACCTGCCGTTTTATCGATCCATCTTGCCCGTTAGTTACGCTATTCCCGTGTTCTGTCGACTCAAAAAATAGTATTTACAGATCAGATTCTTAAGATGCATGGCTGTTTAGAAGGATCATCGGGTGGTCTTCACCTTGTCTACTTCTCAGTACTATGGTTGCAGCCGCGCCAGCAAAGCCTGTTGGCATAGGTCTTGCAAAAACCTTATGTGATTTTGTGAACAAAAGAGTGTCCAATGGCTACGATTTCATCAGACCCTGCCGCCACACCCACCTCCATCAAGACGGAGGTCGCAACCAAAGAAAAGCTTGCTGTGCAACGGATTGCCGAATCTGATAAGAGTGCAGAGATGCAAGACGTTAGAAGATCGAAGGAAGTTCGAATTGCTGAGGATGTAGAGGTTTTACTATCAGGAGCTCAAGACAGAGCTCTCGACAACTTAACTTATGAAAAGATCAAGGCGGACATACAATCAAGAGGAGAGTAGGTATCATCACTTCGAAAGTCGCTTAGACAGACTTTACGGCGATCGATTCCAAGTGAACCACTTAGTATTTCGCATAGGGTAGGCACTGTCTTTGTGATCGCTGCTGCAGACAGATGTTTCGGTAGCCTCGTCCGGTAGTGTGCAGCCACGTTTAATCTACACCTCTGTTATTCGAATCAGGTTAGCGGCCTCGCCCCTTTCAACAAGT
>NTKD01000084.1 GCA_002457275.1 OM182 bacterium MED-G24 | reverse complement strand
CTGTGCAGCGACCCATAAAGGTACGACAACCATGAGCGTAGAGTTACTTGATAATACCCGTTTCCACGGATTCCGGGTTCGTCGGCAAATTGGCGGGAAGACATACCAGGAATATTTCTCTCTGAAGAAAGATGGCAAGCGCGTTCGTGGTGAAGCGCGGGCCACGGTCAAGCGCACTGCCGAGGCTCGAGACGAGGCATTGTCGCGGGAGCAGACCAAAGCCAGAGATGAAGCCGCGCGAACCGCGCTCTTTGATAAGGGTGGGAAGGTTCGGGGCATCCTGTTCCGCATGAAAACCGAGAAGAGTGGAACCCGAACACCGGTTTTCCAGATTGGGATCATGTCCAGCAAAGCTGGAAAGATCGTCAACACCACGGTTTCCATCAATTTTCATGGACTCGCTGGCGCGTGGAAAAAGGCCGTCGACTTCTACGTCGAGCACAAGAAGATCTCCAAGCGTTCCGCCGTTTATAAGAAGCTGTTGAAGGCACAGCCCAGCAAAGGTCAGCTGGACGCCATGAAGCGGAAGAGCGGGGCGAAGGCGGGTGCTCGCAAACAGAAAGCGAAAGCCAAAACCCGAAAGATCAAGGCACGAGCAAAGCGCAGATAGGTCTAGGCTGACCATCGCCGCACAATCTCAGCGCAAAAGGGGGTCAGACGATCCCCTTTTTTTGTGTCCGCAGATTTTGTTTCACTCCGGGGATACCACAACGTTCAGGCAATGCCGATGAGCTATGTAGACGATTACAAGCGTTCGATGTCCGATTTCGAAGGATTCTGGCGCGACCAGGCATCCTCTATTGAATGGTTTACTCAGCCAGAAACAATATTCAGCGATGGTCGCTGGTTTGTGGACGGTGAACTGAACACGTCCTGGCTGGCGCTCGATTACCATGTTCAGAACGGTCGTGCCGATCAGGATGCCCTGATCTATGACTCGCCGGTGACGCAGACTAAGCGGCGCTATACCTATCAGGAACTGCTGGATGCAGTCAGCCAGGCTGCGGGAGCGCTGGCGCGAGCGGGTGTGGTCAAAGGGGACAGGGTTGTCATCTATATGCCGATGGTACCTGAGGCTGTCATTGCGATGCTGGCCTGCGCTCGCCTGGGGGCGATTCATTCGGTGGTGTTTGGTGGATTTGCGGCGCCTGAACTCGCGAGCCGAATTGACGACGCAGAACCCCGGCTGCTGATCACCGCGTCCTGCGGTATCGAATTCGACCGCGTCATTCCCTACAAGCCGCTCGTGGACGATGCACTGGGACTCTCGGGTCATAACGTTGAGCGCGTCGTCTATCTGCTTCGAGAGCAGTGTGAGATTTCGTTGTCCGGCCGTGAAGTGTCGTGGTCGGAATTTGTTGAGGGTGCAACACCCGCCGATGCACTACCCGTGGCTGCAACCGATACTCTCTATATCCTTTATACCTCCGGAACCACCGGCAGACCGAAAGGTGTCGTACGCGATCATGGTGGCCATGCGGTCGCACTTCGATACAGCATGTCACTGGTCTACGGAGTCAGGCCGGGTGATGTATTCTGGTCGGCGTCGGACGTCGGGTGGGTGGTTGGCCACTCCTATATCGTGTATGCGCCTTTGCTGACTGGTTGTACCACGATTCTGTTTGAAGGCAAGCCGGTGCGTACACCGGATGCGGGTGCGTTCTGGCGAATCATCAGTGACTATGGCGTCAACATCTTTTTTACCGCGCCGACTGCGTTCCGTGCCGTTCGGAAAGAAGATCCCGACGCGATGCTACTGAAAGACTATACCTTGTGTTCGCTCAGGACATTGTTCCTTGCCGGAGAGCGAACAGATCCGTCGACCTATGAATGGCTGGTCGACATTCTGGGCGTTCCGGTTGTCGACCATTGGTGGCAGACGGAAACTGGATGGCCAATTGCATCAAGTCCGATAGGGGCGGAAACGCTTCCAATGAAAAGCGGGTCGGCCAGCTTCCCGATGCCGGGGTTTGACGTCCGCATCCTTGGTGCGGATCATCAGGAGCAGGCACGAGGGACAGAGGGCGACGTCGTGATCCGACTGCCTTTGCCGCCAGGGTGCCTGCCTACCGTCTGGCGAGATCACGAGCGATTTGACGCATCCTATACGAGACACCATCCCGGTTTCTATCACACCGGTGATGGCGGCTACTTTGATGAAGACGGTTATCTTTTTATCATGGGTAGAACTGATGACGTTATTAACGTAGCGGGTCATCGACTGTCGACGGGGGAGATGGAGGAGATCGTTGCCGCTCACCCTGCTGTCGCTGAGTGTGCGGTGATCGGGATCGAGGATGCTGACAAAGGTCAGGTGCCCGTGGGTCTGACGGTCCTCAAAGACGGGGTCAATATTGACCATGCAACGTTGCAGTCCGAGCTGGTCGCGATGGTTCGGGCGCAGGTTGGCGGCATTGCCAACTTCAAACGGTCGCTTGTTGTGCAGCGATTACCGAAAACACGATCAGGGAAAATCCTTCGCCAGGTCATGCGGAAGATTGTAGACGACCAGGCCTATGAACCTCCTGCGACGATCGATGATCCCGCGATCCTCGATGAGATTCGTACGCGTCTGGTCGACGAAGGGGTGGGTCTGATAGCGTTGCGTTCAGAATAAAAGGCGAGTCCACTGACAGCGGACGACCCAGGGCATACAGAAAAACAAGGAGCTTTCATGACTGGTACGGTTTTCATCACAGGTGCATCATCGGGATTTGGTGCAGCGGCTGCGGAAAGGTTTGCGCGAGAGGGTTGGCAGGTGGTCATGGTGGCTCGCCGTCAGGATCGACTTGATGAACTTAAACAATCCATGCCGCACCCGGATCGAATTCATACCGTCGTCCTTGATGTTCGAGATGGAGACGCAGTCACAAACGCGGTCGCGGAACTGCCAGATCCATTCTCTGGTATCAATATTCTGGTGAACAACGCCGGCCTTGCGTTGGGTATGGAAGGTGCGGATCAGGCGGTCATGGATGATTGGGAAACGATGGTTGATACCAATATCAAGGGACTCATGTATGTCACCCGAGCTGTATTGCCTGGAATGGTGGCGCGTGGCGGTGGTCATGTCGTGAATATCGGTTCGGTCGCTGCGAGCTGGCCGTACCCGGGCGGTAATGCCTATGGTGGTACGAAGGCATTTGTTCAGCAGTTTTCCCGTAACCTGAGAGCGGATCTATTGGGCAAGAACATCCGGGTGACCAACGTTGAACCGGGCATGTGTGAGACAGAATTCTCGGTGGTCCGGTTCAAGGGAGACGAGGACAAGGCATCCCAGGTTTATGATGGGATGCAACCTTTGACCGGCGTCGACGTGGCGGAGCTGATCTACTGGGTCACGCAGGTCCCTGCGCACGTTAACATCAACCAGCTGGAGGTCATGCCGGTGAATCAGACCTGGTCACCGTTTGCCGTTCATCGGGAAGGCTGACACGGCCGCTCGAGAGTTCGTCGGGAGGGTATGAGCTTCGTCCGGTCCGCTGTGCGGTTCCATGGCCCCCCCGGATTTTCCCTGTATAATCGGTGCAAACCGGCAAAACTGTGGCAATCAGATGATTATCGTGCATGGTACATTCCCCATACGGGCTGAGGTTCGCGACGACGCGATTTCCCTTATGCGCGAGATGATAGTGGCCAGCCGTAGTGAATGTGGTTGCGTCAGCTACGAGTTCTACGTAGGTCTGACTGATCCAAATACACTGTTGTTGTTCCAGGAATGGGAGTCTGTCGAAGCCCTCCAGGGACACTACGAAACCGACCACATGGAAGATTTCCTGAAAGCACTACCTGACATCCTGAATGGCGAGATTACGACTCGCCGATATGAGGTCAGGAGCCAGGACAATGACCAGGACGAGTTCGAGGACGAAGACCTGTTGGAGCCACCTTCAGCGCCTGAGCCGAAGGATCGAATCATCCACTGACCGGTCGGACCGGTGAGGAGCTTCGGGATCAGATGATGTCGAGGACGTTCTCCGGAGGTCTGCCCAGGACCGCTTTTCCACCGCTGACAACGATAGGTCGCTGGATCAATTTTGGCGCAGTGACCATGGCGTCGATGAGCGCGCCATCCGGGAGGGATTTATCAGACAGCTTCATGCCCTTGTATTCATCTTCACCAGTTCGAATCAGTTCCCTGGCACTGATACCCAGCTGATCTATCAGTTTCGAAAGCGTACCTTTGTCGGGGGGTGTTTCAAGATACAGGATGACGTCGGGATCAATCCCTTCCTCCTCCAGCAATTGCAGCGTCTGCCGGGACTTGGAACATCGAGGGTTGTGATAGATTGTGACCTTGCTCATGACGGGAACACCTGTTGTGTGTTTGGTTTTCCAAAGTAGTGCATTGTAGTGGCAGCGTCTGACACTTTGAAGTTCTTGCCTCGCTGGTCCCGACCTGGGATCACGTTCTGCATATTACTGTGGAACCGGTATCAGGAAGACCGTTGCCCGATGTCCGCGGCGTCACTGACCTACCAGAGCCTGTTTGCAGTTGTTCCTCTGCTTACCGTGACCTACTCGATGTTTAGCCTGTTTGATGCTTTTTCAGGTGTCGGTGATCAGTTGCAGCTGATGTTGTTCGAGAACCTGGTGCCGGAAAACGTCATGGTTGTGCAGTCCTACCTTGCCAGCTTCTCAGAACAGGCGCGGGTGTTGTCGGCACCGGCCTTTGCCTTGGTGGTCGTGACCGCGTTTCTGATGTTGTACACCATCGAGGGCATCTTCAACGATATCTGGAGTGTTCCGGCACGGCATGGGCTGCAACGATTTCTGATGTACTGGGCTCTGTTGTCCCTGGGACCTGTCCTCCTGGGATCAGCGTTTGTGACCAGTGCTTACGTTCTCTCATTGCCTCTTATCAGCGAGGTATCGGAAATGAGTGTTGTGTTGTCGTTGGTCCCGTTTGGGCTCACCGTAGTGTTCTTTTCCCTGGTGTACGGCGCGGTACCCAACTGCAGGGTTCCCGTATTGCATGCACTGGCGGGTGGCGTTCTTGCGGCGTTGGTTTTCGAAGTGGCGAAGTCAGCGTTCAGCTCGCTTATGGAAAGATCCAGTTTTGAGATCATCTACGGTGCGTTTGCTGCCGTGCCCCTGTTTCTGCTGTGGATCTATATTCTCTGGAGCATTCTTCTGCTGGGCGCGGAATTGGTCCGCACCCTTGGGTTGTCAACCGGTGAAGCGATGTCCCGGTCAGAAGTTGAGGCGCAGCCGCTGATTATTGTGCTGCTCATTCTTGATCACCTGCGACGGGCCTTCGAAGACGGCGAGTCGGTGAGTGACGAGGACATTGTGTTGCTGTTGGCGGGAAGGGGCAGTGAATTCTGGCGTGAGCACAAGAAAGAACTGTTGGATCTGAACCTGATCTCAGCCCTGGAGAACAGTGAACTGGTCCTCGGGCGGTCCCTGTCACGACTCTCACTACTGGATTTGACCCGGCAGTTGGCGCTCAGTCTGCCAGTGCCTGTCGAGATCGACGCCCCCTGGGGTGGTCGGGTCATGAAAATCCTGCATGCTGTCTCCGGTCATAGGGAACAGATGCTGGATGTGAACATTGAGACGCTGCTGTCTGGTAAAGATGACTCACGAGACGATCACCCGGGAAATGATCGGCCCCGAGAAAGGAACGAACTAAGCGAATGGATACGAAGGTAAATGGTGCTGATTGTCGAGCCGATGGCCATCGATGCAATCGATGGGAAGGACCGGCGCTGATGACACGCGCGATGCTTCTGACAGTCATGCTCACCCTTTCCGGATGTGAGGAACCGGCTGTTGAGTTTGTGGATACCGGGAGCGTGCGGCACATCATCGACAACGAAAAGTGGATGCTGATCAACTACTGGGCGCTCTGGTGCGGGCCCTGCCGTACCGAAATCCCGGAACTGAACCAGCTCGTGCGCGACCACGATGAGACACTGGTGGTCTATGGCGTGAATTTTGATCAACCCGGGCCCGACAAGATGGTATCGGCGGTCGAACAGATGGGGATTGAGTTCCCGGTGTTTCAGAATGATCCTTACCAGATGCTTGGCTACGAGCAACCCCAGATTCTGCCAACGACCATCCTGGTTGCGCCAGGCAACGTTATTCACAAGGTGCTGGTTGGCCCCCAGACCGTGGAGTCGTTGCTCGAGGCAATAGCCGACGAGTAGAAGACTGAACTAGATTTCTTTGTTGACCCTGCCGGAGATGACACTGACAACGTCTCCGACAGACAGGTTTTCACTGTCGCCGGTTGACCGATTGGCGTATTCAACAACGCCGTCTTTCAGGCCTCGATCACCGACAACCAGACGATGGGGAATGCCCATCAGTTCCGCATCGGCAAACTTTGCACCCGGTCGGTGTCCTTCCCGGTTGTCCAGGAGGACTTCGACGCCAGCCGAAGTCAATGACTGGTAAAGGTCGTCCGCCACGCTGGCAACGTCAGGAGACTTGTGAGCGTTGATCGGAATGATGATGACGTGAAAAGGCGCGACGATGGTAGGCCAGATCATGCCCTTCTCATCATGATACTGCTCGATGATGGCGGCGACGAGACGGGTTACACCCATGCCGTAACAACCCATAATCATGGTGACCGCTTTGCCATTATCGTCAAGCACGGTGGCATTCATTGGTGTCGAGTACTTTCTACCTAGCTGGAAAATATGACCGACTTCGATACCTCGTTTGAAGGACAGGGTACCCTCGCCGTCAGGACTTGCATCACCGGCGACGACGTTTCGGAGGTCAGCAACTTCATGCGCCCCGACATCGCGTTGCCAGTTGACGTTGGTCAGGTGGACATTGTTGCGGTTAGCGCCGCAGATGAAATTGCTGAGAGCTGCAGCGCTGTGATCCACGTAACAGGGCAGATCGAGACCCACGGGCCCGATGGAACCGGGATCGGCACCTGTGGCTGCGCGCACGTCCGCGTCGCTTGCGAACATCAGCGGTGCAGAAAGCCCGGGGAGATTGCCGGCCTTCACCTCATTGAGCTGATGATCTCCGCGTAGAACCAGCGCGACCAGTTTTGTCGCCGCGCTCTCTGCGCTGGGCTCAGCCTTGACGATCAGGGTCTTCACCGTGCGGGTTGCATCAACCTTGAGTAACGCGGATACGTCGTCGATGGAGTGCATACCCGGAGTTTCAACTTCGGCCTGGGGTTGCGGGTCGTCAGTTTCGGCCTCTGGTATGAGTGACTGTGCCTTCTCAAGATTGGCGGCGTAGGTACTGTCGCTGCTGAAGGCAATGACGTCCTCACCGGATTCCGCGAGTACGTGAAACTCCACGGAGGCATTACCACCGATACTGCCACTGTCTGCAAGTACGGCCCGGTATTCCAGATTCAGTCGATCGAGAATGCGGCTGTAGGTGTCATGCATGATCTGATAGGTCTTCGCCAGGCTGTCCTCGTCGAGGTGGAACGAGTAGGCATCCTTCATCACGAATTCTCGAGCGCGAAGGAGTCCGAAACGGGGTCGTGTTTCGTCGCGAAATTTCGTCTGAATCTGATAGAGATTCACGGGGAGTTGTCGGTGGCTGCGGAGTTCGTTGCGGGCGAGCTCGGTGATGACCTCTTCATGTGTAGGACCGAGGCAGAAGTCCCTCTGGTGGCGGTCACTGAATTTCAACAGAAGGCCTTCATCGTATTCACCCCAGCGGCCGGATTCCTCCCACAACTCACCAGGCTGAACAACCGGCATGATGACTTCCAGTGCACCTGACGCATCCATCTCCTCGCGTACGATGGCTTCTACCTTTTTGAGGACCCTGAATCCCATCGGCAGCCAGTTGTAGATGCCGGAGGCGATCTTGCGGATAAAGCCGGCACGAAGCAGTAGAATGTGACTGGCGACCTCGGCGTCGGAAGGCACCTCTTTGAGTGTGGAGATGAGATATTGGGAAGCTTTCATGGATTGCGTTCGTTACTTTCTTTACAGGGGGGCTGGCGGATGTTGGCTGACCCCGACAGTACGATTAACCTTCAGTCAGTACAAGGTCATCGCTTGAAGTGTCACAACCACCTAGACAAAAAAAAGGCCGCTTACCGCGGCCTTTTCTGAGCTGTTTGTTGCCGAGTGGCTAGACAAAGCTCTTCAGGTTCTTAAGCGGCGTCACTCTGACTCGCATGCTGGCCGGTTTGGCAGCCACATCCATCAGTTCACCAGGACGAAACGGATTGGGGACGCCCTTGCGTGCTTTCTTGGCGGATGTCTTCACCGTTTTGATCTTCAGCAGGCCAGGCATTGTAAACTCGCCTGCACCGCCTTTCTTGACGTGGCGCTCGATCAGGTCACTGAGCTCATCCAGAACGGCAGACACCTGGCCTTTGGTGAGTTCGGTGTTGTTTGAAATCTCACTCAAAATCGCACTCTTGGTGTAC
This sequence comes from OM182 bacterium MED-G24, assembly GCA_002457275.1. Taxonomy (GTDB): domain Bacteria; phylum Pseudomonadota; class Gammaproteobacteria; order Pseudomonadales; family Azotimanducaceae; genus UBA7451. The sequence goes on along the minus strand of NTKD01000084.1, from coordinate 2,093 downwards.
TTCTCTTTAATCGCTGGAAGTCGCTTCTTTGCGGGCGTCTTTTTTGCGGTTGTCTTTGCTTTTGCCTTTCTGGCTGCCATTCAATTTTCCTTTTTACCGGTAATGTCGTTGGGTTTTGGGTTTGTGCGATTTTCGGAAGCAAGATTGCTGTGATTGCTCGGTCGTCTTTATAGCGGATCACCTAAAGCGGAGCAAGACAGAAGCCGGGAAAACACGACATTTTCCTCGAGCAAGGCTGCAAACAATGTGAACTATTGCAGCATGTTCGTTTCCAGGAACCGGGCAGAGGAAATCAAAGCCCGCAATTTGCGTTCGGCCTGGTTCGTGGTCCTGGTCAATTTTGCGTCGCCACCGACGCGTTCGGGTCGAATCACTTGGCGATTCCGGTATAATGCGCGGCTCTTTCGAGACTGCTGCTACCGAAAACAACCACTGTTGAAACATCCGGTACCCGTTCTGAAACGGTGATGTGAACAGATGTGAAAACAACAGGTGAGACAGAAGTGGCAGACTCAGCATTTGCCGGATTGGTTGGGTAAGAGGACTTGAGATGCCTATCTACGAATATCAGTGTGAGGCATGCGGACACAGAATGGAGAAGCTTCAGAAGATCAGTGATGATCCTCTGAAGGATTGTCCTGCTTGCGGAGAGCCGCGGCTGAACAAGCTGGTTTCCGCGGCAGCATTTCGCCTGAAGGGCGGGGGCTGGTACGAAACCGATTTCAAGACCGGAAAAAAGAAGAACATCATGGGTGGTAGCCAGGATCGTAGTGGCACTGATTCGTCCGGGGGTGACAGTGGCTCATCCGGAAGCAGTGACTCCGGTTCGTCATCGGGGGGTGGAACCACTTCGAGTGGCAACTCATCTTCGTCCTCATCCGGAAGTGACTGAAACATACTTAACTTTAGAAGACGAGTCTTCTACTACGATCCATCCTTGCCGTGCACGGCGTCACATAACCTAACGAAGCGGAGGCAATCATGCGCAGCCACTACTGCGGACAGCTACGGGATACCGATATCGGTGAGACCGTCAGTCTTAATGGCTGGGTCCATCGTCGTCGCGACCATGGCGGTGTCATATTCCTCGACCTCAGGGATCGTGAGGGAATCGTCCAGGTGGTCTTTGACCCGGATACCGAAGAGGCGTTTGCGCTTGCTGACAAGGTCCGTAACGAATACGTGCTGGCCGTTTCGGGCCGTGTGCGTGCGCGTGATGATGCGGCGATCAATCCCAAGATGGCAACCGGGCGCGTTGAAGTCCTGGGGGTCGATATCGAAATTCTGGCCGCGGCGGAGACACCACCCTTCCAGTTGGATGAGTATTCTGATGCTGGCGAAGATGTTCGATTGAAGTACCGATACGTCGATCTACGTCGACCGGAAATGCAGGCACGACTGCGGAAACGATCTGAGGTCTCTCATTTCGTTCGTAATTACATGCATGAAACCGGGTTCATAGAGATAGAAACGCCGGTACTCACGAAAGCAACCCCGGAGGGCGCCCGGGACTACCTGGTGCCCAGTCGGACACATCCGGGAGAGTTTTTTGCACTGCCTCAGTCGCCGCAGTTGTTTAAACAATTGCTGATGATGTCCGGATTTGATCGGTATTTTCAAATTGCACGATGTTTCCGCGATGAGGACCTTCGGGCAGACCGGCAACCCGAATTTACTCAGGTTGATATCGAAACGACGTTCATGAATGAACAGGAGATCATGGACCTCGTTGAAGATCTGCTCGTTCGATTGTTCAAGGACTCAATCGATGTGGACCTGGGGACCTTTCCTGTTCTGAAATATGCCGACGCGATGGAGCTATACGGCTCTGACAAGCCTGATCTCAGATTCGATCTGCCACTGGTTGAGGTGTCCGACCTGATGCAGACGGTGGAGTTCAAGGTGTTTGCAGGACCGGCCCAGGATGACGAGTCCCGCGTTGCGGCACTTCGATTACCCAATGGTGAACGACTTAGTCGGAAAAACATCGACGACTACACAAACTTTGTGGCGATCTATGGTGCGCGCGGACTTGCCTATATCCGGGTCAACGATCTGTCAGCGGGTGTAGACGGGCTGCAATCCCCGATACT
>NTKD01000083.1 GCA_002457275.1 OM182 bacterium MED-G24 | reverse complement strand
GTGTGGCAAAGGAAATCAGCGGTGTGTATATCAAGGCGATCATCATCTGAATTGGGTTCAGCTGGCTGTTGATAAATTTCGCATAAAAACAGAGACCTGCAGGACTCTCTCGATCCGGCTTCAAGCACGGTCTATGTTGACCACCCCTGGCAATACGGGCAGAATACGCGCTCTTTTTTACCCGCCTTTTTCCACCGGAACCAAACCAGAGGAAACACATGAAAGTTTTGGTAGCCGCGAAACGCGTTGTGGACTACAACGTGAACGTCCGCGTCCTGAGTGACGAGTCAGGTGTCGACCTGAACAATGTAAAGATGTCTGTAAACCCGTTTGATGAGATTGCCATTGAAGAGGCCGTGCGCCTCAAGGAGGCCGGTCAGGCGGAGGAAGTCATCGTTGTATCGGTAGGGACGAGTGCGTGCCAGGAACAAATCCGCACGGCGCTGGCACTGGGTGCAGATCGGGGCATCCTGGTTGAGACCGATGAAGAGGTGCAGCCACTCGGGATTGCCAAGGTACTCAAGGCGATCATGGATAAGGAACAGCCTGAGATCGTGATTGCCGGTAAACAGGCGATTGATGGCGATAACAGTCAGACGGGTCAAATGCTGGCTGCGCTGGGTGGGTATGGTCAGGCAACGTTTGCCTCGGAAGTTGAACTGGGCGATGGGACGGCAACCGTCACACGTGAAATTGATGGTGGTCTGGAGACCATCACCGTGAAATTGCCGGCCGTCATCACAACAGATCTGCGGTTGAACGAACCGCGATATGCGTCACTCCCCAATATCATGAAGGCGAAGAAAAAGCCTATTGACACTTATACACCGGCGGATCTTGGCGTCGATGTCACACCATCCATCAAAACACTGAAGGTGTCACCGCCCGCAGAGAGGCAGGCCGGTATCGTCGTGGAAACGGTTGAAGAACTGGTCGACAAACTCAAGAACGAAGCGAAGGTGATCTGAACATGAGTATTCTCGTTATTGCAGACAACGACAATGAGTCCATCAAGGCATCTACACTAGTGACTGTTGCCGCTGCGCAGCAGATTGGTGGCGACGTTGATGTTCTTGTGACAGGTGCAGGATGTAGCGCAGCAGGAGAGGCTGCTGCAAAGATCAGCAGTGTTAACAAGGTGCTGGTTGCCGACAATGATGTCTACGGACACGATCTGGCTGAAAATCTCGCCGGACTGGTCGTCGAACTGGCTTCTGGCTACAGCCATATCATGACCTCCACGACCACCAGTGGTAAGAACTTCCTGCCACGTGTTGCAGCATTGCTCGATGTCGGTCAGATCTCTGACATCACTGGGATCATCAGCGAAGATACGTTTGAACGCCCTATCTACGCAGGAAATGCGATTGCAACGGTTCAGTCTTCCGATAGCGTCAAGGTGATCTCGGTTCGCGGAACGGCCTTTGATGCTGTGAGTGCGGATGGTGGTAGTGCTGCCGTTGAAAGCGTTGTTACGGTTACCGATGTCGGTGTTTCAAGCTGGGAGCGGGAGGAGATTGTTGAGCGCGACCGGCCTGAATTGACAGCCGCCAGTGTGATCATCTCGGGAGGTCGTGGCATGCAGAACGGCGAAAACTTCAGCCTTCTGGAAAGCGTCGCAGACAAACTGGGTGCAGCAGTTGGTGCTTCACGTGCAGCCGTGGATGCGGGTTTTGTTCCCAACGACATGCAGGTGGGGCAGACCGGCAAGATTGTCGCGCCTGATCTCTACATCGCTGTCGGTATCAGTGGAGCCATTCAGCACCTCGCGGGGATGAAAGACAGTAAGGTCATTGTGGCGATCAACAAGGACGAGGACGCACCAATCTTCCAGGTGGCGGACTATGGTCTGGTGGCAGACCTGTTCAAAGCGGTACCTGAGATGGATGGGTTGCTTTGATTTGAGGCACGCGATAGGTGAGTGTGATCGCAATCCTGCCTATCAAATTGGTTGAAATGGTTTAAAAAACCCAGCATGTGCGGGGTTTTTCGTTATTGATCACCCCGTTTTTTGCATCTGTTTTCGTGCCTGTTTCGTGTTGGGGGTCAGTCCTGAAGAAGATCGCTGACGACCTGCTCAATGATGGCGGTGGTATTGGCACTGATTGCAACCTGGGCATTGCTGTTTTCCGAATTCGCGATACCGCCACCGACGACCGAACCTCGAAGATCACACAAGGTCATGCCGCGCGTGTGCGTACCCATGCACTCGACGACCACGTGTAGCGGCTGATACTCAATCCATTCAGGGTTGATATAGGGGATCAACGCACAGGTGTCATGCATGGGGGCATGGGAACGTTCGTAGGTACTGGTTTGCCGATCTAGATAGAACTGCAACGCACCCGCAAGTTCCCGACCTATTCCTGTACCAGCATGCAGTTTGTCGAGTTCCGTTTGGGTAATGCCAAAAGTCGACGTGACATTCAATCCCACCATCCGAATCGGGACACCACTCTCGAAAACGCGGACTGCCGCTTCGGGATCCGCGTAGATGTTGTACTCCGCGGCTGCGGTGGCGTTGCCATGACTGGTGGACCCTCCCATGATTGAGATCTCCGTGAGCCTTGACGCCAGTGTTGGGTCTCGTTTCATCGCAATGGCAAGATTGGTTTCCGGTGCGACAGCGATGATCACAAGATCATCATGTTCATGGGACGCTTGGATGATGAAATCAGCAGCGTCCTGTTCGATGGCTTGTCTGGTTGAGGTTGGCAGGGTTGCGCCATCCAGGCCAGACTTTCCATGAATGGCTTCCCCTGTCTTTGTTTGTCCGATCAGCGGACCAGAAGCGCCTGCGGCGACCGGAATATGCTCAAATCCGGCTCCGTCCAGGATGTCGAGCGCGTTGCGGGTGGTGTTTTCGATACTGGAATTCCCGAACACCGTCGTCAGACCGATAACGTTCAGGTGGTGTGCTGCAACAACGATGGCAACCGCGTCGTCATGTCCTGGATCACAATCAATGATGAAACTGGTCATATCTCAATCCTTTGGACCACCTTTGGATCAGGCGCTCATCACCAGTTCACGACCGATCAGCATTCGCCGAATCTCGCTGGTACCGGCACCAATCTCGTAGAGTTTTGCATCCCTGAGGAGTCGTCCGGCCGGATAGTCATTGATGTATCCATTGCCACCAAGCAGTTGAATGGCGTCCAGTGCGATACGGGTGGCATTCTCGGCACAGAGTAGGATGACACCCGCGGAGTCCTCTCGAGTGGATTCACCGCGATCGCATGCTGCAGCGACGCTATAGAGATACGCGCGGGATGCATTCATTTGAGTGTACATATCGGCAAGTTTCCCCTGGACAAGCTGGAACTCACCGATGGCCTGGCCAAACTGTTTTCGCTCCCTGACGTAGGGGAGTATAAGATCGAGCGCTGACTGCATGATGCCGACGGGTCCGGCTGCGAGAACCGTGCGTTCGTAGTCGAGACCTCTCATGAGCACACCAACACCCGCGTTGACTTTGCCAAGTACCTGACGCCTGGGTACTCGGCAGTTCTCAAACACAAGCTCACAGGTATTGGATCCGCGCATACCAAGCTTGTCGAGTTTCTGGCCGCGCGAAAAACCAGGTGTATCGCGTTCGATGATAAACGCGGTAATCCCTCGTGATCGGGCTTCCTGATCTGTTTTGGCGTAGATGACATAGGTGTGCGCGTCAGGGCCGTTGGTAATCCACATCTTGCCGCCATTGAGAACATATTGATCCCCGTCCCGACGTGCGGACAACTGCATACCAACCACGTCAGATCCGGCGTTATGTTCGCTCATCGCAAGCGCGCCGACGCGTTCACCGGAGACAAGACGCGGCAGGTACTGCTGTCGTTGTTCGTCTGTCCCATTCAGAAAGATCTGGTTCACGCATAGGTTGGAGTGGGCGCCATACGAGAGGCCCACCGCAGCGGATGCGCGACTGATTTCTTCCATGGCGACTGTGTGTGCAAGGTATCCCAGACCGGATCCGCCATACCGCTCGCTGACGGTGATGCCGAGGACACCAAGCTCGCCCATCTTCTGCCATAGTGATGATGGAAACACGTTGTCTTGATCAATCTGCTCTGCAAAGGGCGCAATTTCCCTCTCCGCAAAACGGCGAACCTGCTCTCGTATCAACTCGACAGTTTCGGGTAGTCCGAAGTTCACAACAGTTGGCCAGGTGGCCCGGTATACCAACCTACGTCTCTCGCCGAATCGTGCACACGATCGACAACGTCCAGGATCAGAGCGAACAGGGCCATACGTATGAGTAACCCATTGTCGGTTTGTCTGAAGATCGCCAGGTTGGGGTTGTCGTTCAGATCGTTGTCGAGTTCGCTGGCTTCGGTCCTTGAATCCCTGGGGAGCGGATGCATGATGACGGTGTTGGGCTCGCAATGTTCTGTGTAGATGGCCTGGTTCAGACGGAAAAGTCCACGGTACCGGTTGGCTTCTTCAGGTGTGGGAAATCGTTCTTCTTGGGTGCGCGTACAATAGAGAATGTCGGCACCTTGAATGCCGTTGTGTAGATTGTCGCTGATCCTCACAGTATGTCCCTGTGCACGCAGCGCATCGGTGTACTCCTCGGGTAGCGCCAGTTCGGATGGTGAGATCAGGGTCATGTACAGGTTGTCGAAGAGTCCAAGAAGTTTGCACAGTGAGTGCACCGCACGGCCGTAACGTAGATCACCGATCAACGCGATACGAAGATTGTCGATGGGCTTGCCCTTTGATTCCATTTCACTGCGGATGGTGTAGAGATCGAGCAGTGCCTGGCTGGGGTGTTCATTGGCACCATCACCGCCATTGATGACCGGTTTGCGACTGGCATCCGCGAATTCCGCAACCGATCCCTCGATTTGATGACGCATGACAATGATGTCGCTGTAGCCGGACAGGACGCGCGCGGTGTCGTAAAAGGACTCGCCCTTCGCTATGGCCGAAGCGCGAACTTCAGTGGTCTCACGAACTTCACCACCAAGCAGGTTGAACGCACAACCAAAACTGACCCGTGTTCGTGTGCTGGGCTCAAAGAACATATTGCCAAGAATTGCCCCTTCCAGCACGCGCGTGATCCGCCGGCGCTCGGCATAGGGTCGCATCTGATCGGCTACCGCAAAGACGGTATCGATATCTTCACGGGTGAACTGATCTACCGTCAGAATATGGCTGCCGGAAAACTTCATCAACGACCCCAGGGATGTCTGGCCGGCAGGGCAAGAATCAGTTCTCGCATCCACTGATTGGCCTGATCTTTATCGGTACTTTCATGCCAGTACAGGTTGGTTTCAAGACTTGGCACGGGAAAGGGAAGGTCCACGTATCGGACAGGATACTGGCTGTGCATACGTTCTGCGAAAATCTGCGGCACGGTCATCGCGAAGTCGGTTTGCGCGACCAACTCGGGCGCGGCCTGATAGTGTTGTGTTCGAAAGACGATGTCGCGACGCTCTCCCATTTTTCCAAGTGCGAGATCCACATGTCCCAGGCCACCACGTCGCGATGAGATGTGGATATGGTTCAATGCCAGGTATTCCTGAGTGGTCACATTATCGCCGACCGACGGGTGATCTGTTCGTATGACACAGACATGTGGATGTGAGAACAGGGGTGCCTGGCAAATGTGTGGGTCCGGTGTGAGTGGGATGTCGACGGCCAGATCCAGGTTGCCGGATGCGAGTTCCATATTCATTTCACGTCGCCGGACCTGATAACAGTCGATCGCCGTATTGGGTGCTTCTTTACGCACACGCTCAAAAACGTAGGGCAGCAGAATGGCCTGGGTCAGGTCGGTCATGCTGAGACGAAATCGCTTGTCTGACGCAGATGGATCGAACAGGTCACTGTCCTGGACGCTGGCGCGCATCAGTGCAAGAGATTGGCGGACGGATCCGATGATGTTCTGTGCAACCGGTGTGGGCACCATGCCGTCTGCGGTGCGGACAAACAACGGATCGTTGAAGAGATTACGAAGCCGCGATAACGAGTTTGAAACGGCGGGTTGCGTGATACCAATGATCTCACCGGCACGAGTCAGGTTGCCTTCGGTATAGATTGCATCGAAGACTACAAAGAGGTTGAGATCGATGTCACTGAGTTTCATGGTGAAGTCGTGTGGCCGGGGTTCTGTGGAACTGTCAGCCGTTTCGGTTGTCCTCTTTGTTGGCGGCGGTCCTGATGTTTGAGGTGCAGCATTCAGTTGGAACCCATTCTGAGTTCTTTCACAACACTTTCTCAACTTAGATCATTCGTTGCCTGAATTGGCGGTATCAATATGATAAATATGACTTATAGTACGCCTTTCTGGCAACACCAGATACGGTGAAGTGTTTGATTTTTACCATCGCAGCGCCGTCATCGATAGAAAGTTCCAGGCAAAAGTAAGGACGGAGAAGTTGGTTAGGCTGGTTTGGAATCTCGAGGTATGGGATCGATGAGTGAACGGATGTCCATGCTGCCCTATGGCTTCGCCCGTCGACACGGCGTTCTGATGATTGAGCAGGATGAGCATCCTACTTTGATTTACCGTCCCGGTATGACTGCCACCACAGTGGCTGAGGTACAACGGGTCGCGGGATGGATCGATGCGTGGCAGATGGTTGATGCCGGCAGATTCGACCAGCAGCTTGCTGAGGTCTACCGGGATTCCGAGTCCATGGATGCGATAGAGGAGATTAGTGACGAGATGGACCTGACCCATCTCGCGGAATTGATTCCGGAGACCGGTGATCTGCTGGAGCAGGACGACAATGCACCCATCGTCCAGTTCATCAATACACTGCTCATGAAAGCGATCAATGCAGGCGCGTCTGATATCCACATCGAGACCTATGAAACCCGCATGGTCGTAAGGTTTCGGGTGGACGGCGTTCTACGGGAAGTTTCCAGTCCAAAACGCGCGTTGGCCCCCCTCCTCGTGAGCCGGGTAAAGGTCATGGCCAAGCTCGATATTGCGGAGAAGCGGTTACCTCAGGACGGCAGAATCCCCGTCAAGCTTGCCGGTAGAGACGTTGATGTTCGGGTGTCGACAATTCCGACTAGTGCCAATGGTGAGCGCGTCGTCCTCAGGCTGCTGGACAAGCAGGAAGGTCGACGTGATCTGACGAACCTGGGAATGAACAGTCCTGACCTGGCTGTCATGAAAGAACTGATCAAACGTCCCCATGGCATTATTCTTGTGACCGGACCAACCGGATCAGGAAAGTCCACAACCCTGTATGCCTGCCTTGATCAGTTGAATGACCGATCGCGGAACATACTGACGGTCGAAGATCCGATCGAATACGACGTTGAGGGAATCGGACAGACACAGGTGAATCCCAAGGCTGATATGACATTTGCAAAGGGGCTTCGAGCAATCCTGAGGCAGGATCCGGACGTTGTCATGGTGGGTGAGATTCGTGATGCTGAAACAGCGGATATCTCCGTTCAGCTGAGCCTGACCGGGCACCTGGTACTCTCCACTATCCACACGAACACGGCGATTGGCGCGCTCACTAGATTTGCAAATATGGGGATACAACCCTATCTTCTGAGTAACTCTATCGTAGGGCTGATCGCGCAAAGGCTCGTTCGCGTGCTTTGCGCAGAGTGCCGGGAGGCATACTCGCCTGATGAGTATGAATGTGAGTTTTTGAATGTGGACAAGTCAAACCCGCCAACGGTGTATCGAGCCAGCGGTTGTGATCAATGTGCGTTCGAAGGTTACCGCGGGCGGCAGGGGATCTATGAGGTCGTTGCGATCGACGATTCACTGCGTCGGATGATCCATCAGGGCGCATCTGAGATGGAAATGGAAGCTCACGTTCGCCAGCGTGGTACCGGTATTCGTGAGGACGGCTGCGAGAAAATTCTTGCGGGACAAACCTCAATCGACGAGGTGATTCGCCTGACCATGGAAGACTGATGGCCGCGTTCGCGTATACGGCTCTCAATGATCGGGGGCGTGAAGAAAAGGGTGTTCTGGAAGCGGACTCCACGCGACAGGCACGACAGATTCTGAGGGACCGCGCTCTGGCACCTCTCACCGTCGTACCATCAGCGGAGGACAAGGAGGAAGGCTCGAAGGCTTTCAATCTTGACGCCTTGTTCCGGCCCTCTTTGTCTACATCAGACCTGGCCCTGATCACGCGTCAGCTCGCAACGCTTATTGCCGCTGCACTGCCGGTGGAAGAAGCACTGCTTGCGGTATCGAGACAGACCGAAAAAACACGCGCAGAAACCATGTTGTTGTCGGTACGTGCCAAGGTGATGGAAGGATATTCGCTCGCAAACAGCCTGGCCGAATTTCCACGGGCATTTCCAGCGCTCTACCGGGCAACGGTCGCAGCAGGTGAATCAGCGGGACACCTGGATTTGGTGTTGAACAGGCTGGCGGACTACACGGAGTCGCGGCAACAATCCCGGGCACGGATTCAGCAGGCAATGGTCTACCCGATCATTCTATTCGTTCTCACTCTGGCAATACTTGCGGGACTGATGGGCTACGTGGTCCCGGATATTGTTGAAGTCTTTGCTGACACCGGGCAGGACCTTCCAGTGCTGACTCAAACGATTATCGTTATCAGCGATTTTGTGGCAGCCTGGGGTGTGTGGGTACTGGTTGCCTTGTTTCTTCTGGTCGTCGGGATACTGCAGGCGCTCCGGGTGCCAGCGATCCGTCTGGCCTTTGATCGTCGGCTGCTGCACCTGCCGCTTATCGCCAAGGTCAGTCGCGGCACAAATACCGCATTGTTTTCCAGTACGCTCAGTATCCTGACTTCGAGTGGGGTTCCGCTGGTCGATGCCATGCGCATTTCTGGTGAGGTGCTCGCGAATGAGTGGTTGAAGCTGAAGGTCCAGGAAGCGACCGAATCCGTCAGTGAGGGTGCTTCACTGAAGCTTGCGCTCGAAGCCAGTGGGTACTTTCCCCCGATCATGCTCCACATGGTTGCTAGTGGTGAGAACTCCGGAGAACTCGATCAGATGCTGGGGCGGGTAGCTGTGCATATGGAGCAGAGCGTTGAGATGCTGATGAACGTCCTGCTCAGCCTGTTCGGGCCCCTCATGCTGGTGGTCATGGGGGGCGCAGTATTCACGATCGTCATGGCGATTCTGCTACCGATCATCAACCTGAATCAGCTTGTGGGCCTTTGATACCGGGGAAGAAGCCTGACAGGTGGGTATTGCCTGCTACAATGATCTGTAAGGGAACCTGTTGCGCGTTGAAGCGTCGAATCGTCATCACCTGTGGAGTTACATCAACATGAATAGTCGTCCGATCAGAAACAGCGCCTCGGAGCGTGGGTTTACCCTGATCGAGGTCATGGTCGTCGTGGTGATTCTGGGTATTCTTGGGGCCATCATTGTGCCGAACATTATTGGCAAGCCTGAGGAAGCAAGGGTTGAGGCGACACGTATCCAGATCCAGAATGTCGCCGCCGCTCTGGATTTCTACAGAATCGATAACAGCACCTACCCCAGTTCAGAGCAGGGACTTGATGCCCTGGTCAGTGAACCCTCTGGGTATCCAGAGCCACGGAAGTGGGGGCCTGAGCCCTATCTGAACAAGCTTCCACAAGACCCCTGGGGTGAACCCTTCGTTTACGTCAGCGAAGGCCCGCGTCATTTCGAACTCATCTCATTTGGAGCCGATCGCCAAGAGGGCGGTGAAGGTGTGGATGCAGATATTCGTTTCTCGGATCTGTAGCGCATTCCAGCTACGGGCTAAGCCAGACGTTCTTGGTTTTACCCTCATAGAAATACTGGTCGTCCTTTTCATCGTCTCGGTTATGACAGGGATTGTCGTCGCCAACATTCCAGCACTGACGGTTACGGATTCTTTTGATACCGAAATGAACAGACTCCGGACACTCATGATGCTGGCCCACGACGAGGCTGTGTCAGGATCCGAAGAACTGGGATTCCGTACTCACGGCGACGGTTATGAGTTTCTGCGGTATGTTGACGTGGAACAGAAGTGGGAACTGTTGGAAGAACGACCCTTTCGACCCAGACAGTTGCATGATGGTCAGAGTATTTCACTACGGATTGAAGATGTGACCCTGACGATCGGGGAGGACGACCCGCCGGCTGTGCTCATTCTTTCCAGTGGCGAGGTCACGCCGTTTCACCTGATTCTGGAAGATGATCTGGGTAGCAGGGTTTTGACTGCAGACGGTTACGGAGGCTTTGAATGGGACGATGGTCGTGAAGGCTGACGACTTGGCTGTGACTCGAAGCGCGCCTCGAGAAGGAGTTCGAAGAGGACCTCGAAAAGGACAGTGCAGCAGACAGAGAATGAGCGTGCGCGGTTTCACGCTGGTAGAAGTCATGATTGCGCTGGCCGTATTCGCCGTGGTTTCCGCAGCACTCGTGAAGAGTGCCAGTTTTACCCTGCTGCAGACCGATACACTGCGAGAGCGTGGTATCGCAGAGCTGATCGCCAGCAATCGATTGAGTGAACTTCGTGCCACACCGAGACTGGACAACTCATTTCCATCGGTAGGTGTTGACCGCGAGACCGTTACGATGGCGGGTAGGCAATGGGACCTGACGGTGACGACGGAGGCGACGGAACATGAATTCATGCGTCGCATTGATATTGAAGTCGCAAGGGAATCTGAGCCGGAAAGCGTTGTTGCTCAGTTGACCGGTTTCGTGGGCCGCTACTGATGGACGTGCGCGGTTTCACGTTGCTGGAGGTGCTGATTGCCATCAGCATATTTGCGTTGATTGGACTGGGTTCCAATGCAGTTTTGCGCACGGTGGTTAATGCTGAGGACCTCGCTTCAGAGGTGGGAGCCGAAGTTGCGATTCTCAGTCGAGCCAT
>NTKD01000082.1 GCA_002457275.1 OM182 bacterium MED-G24 | reverse complement strand
CCGAAACAATCAACGCCTTTGCCACCGGTATGTCCCGCAATAATTCACTGGTCGCCGTCAGCACCGGTCTGCTTGCGGGGATGAATGCCGACGAAGCCGAGGCGGTACTCGGTCATGAGGTCGCGCACGTTGCAAACGGTGACATGCTGACCATGGGACTACTTCAGGGGGTGGTGAACACCTTTGTGATTTTCCTCTCACGCATCATCGGATTCTTTGTGGATCGCGTAATCCTGAAGAATGAACGCGGGCTCGGCATTGGCTATTTCATCAGCTCAATCGTGGCACAGATTTTCCTTTCTGCCTTTGCCACTATCATCGTCATGTGGTTCTCTCGAAAGCGCGAATTCCGGGCAGACGAGGGAGGCGCTGCGCTCGCCGGTCGCCACAAAATGATTTGTGCTCTAAAGCGACTGCAGGGCCATTCTGCTGAGGACCTGCCCGGCGAGTTTGCGGCCTTCGGCATCAACGGTGGCGCACCTACCGGATTTCGTGCGTTGTTTCTGAGCCACCCGCCACTGCAATCGCGTATCGCTTCTCTGGAGGCCGGAGGCGGTCGCTGAGATTACAGGTGATGAATCAGAAGAAGGCCCTGCCAAACCACCCTCGCCTCAGTCGCTTGTCACACTCATTCAACTGTGACTGATAGGTATCTGCCCGTACACTAACTTTTCTTGCCACATCAATCAGCCACTTCTTGTTGCGGTAGCTTTGTTTGGCGAATCCACCCTGGCCTTCGTGGTATGCGAGATAGAGATTATAACCGTCGGTCTTTGAGACTTGGTTCTTTCGGAAGGTCTGATCGTTGTACCAGCCGATAAAGTCAATAGCATCACCATAGTCATTGCGATCCGCACTCCAGTGGCCTGTGGACTTCTTGTAGGCCGCCCAAGTCTCTTTGGTTGCCTGCGCATAACCATAGGCACTGGCCGGACGGCGACCTGGAATGATCCAGAGTATTTTCTTCCGTGGTGGTCGCGCCTTCGCTTTGAAGCTCGACTCCTGATAGATAAATGACATCATGATGGGAATAGGGATTCCCCATCGACGAGATGAACGCCTAGCCTTCTTATACCAAGCGCTTTTCTCATCGAAAACCGCACAGATATCATCCGGATTCTCCGGCGGCGCGGAGGCACAGCCGGTCAGCAATACCAGCGCAGCAACCATCAACAGACCCAGTTTCATCACGGGGTGCTAACCTCCTTCCAAAAGATCGATCAGTTCCTGTTCAGAGAGAACGCGAACGCCCAGTTCCTGTGCCTTCGTCAATTTGGAACCTGCGGCATCACCGGCGACAACAAAACTCGTTTTTGAGGATACGGAACCACTGACTTTGGCGCCAAGCGTCTGCAGTTGAGACTTGGCATCGTTTCGGGTCAGTGTACGCAGGGTCCCTGTCAGCACCACCTTTTCTCCCGTCAGATCAGGTCCCGGCACGGTTTCAACGATTTCCGGCTCCCACTGCACACCCAAGGCAATCAGCTGGTCCATGACAATCTGGTTGTTTTTCTGACCGAAAAAGGACGCGATCTTCTCGGCCACAATGGGACCCACATCGTCCACTTCCTGCAGGGATTCCACGGATGCATCACGCAGTGGCCCCAGATCACCAAAGTGCATTGCCAGGTTTCTTGCCGTGGCTTCGCCTACTTCCGCAATACCAAGTGCATAGATGAAGCGCGTAAGGGTGGTTTGTTTGCTGTCCTCAATCGCGGCCAGCAGGTTACTGACAGATTTTCTGCCCATGCGGGGTAACGCTACGAGTGGTTCATCTGTCAGCCGAAAGAGATCTCCGGTTGTTTCGATCAGACCTTCGTCCACCAGCTGCTCTACGAGCTTGTCACCCAGCCCCTCAATATCGAGGGCCAGCCTAGAAGCAAAGTGTCGGATACTCTCCTTGCGTTGGGCACTACAGCTAAGCCCACTACTGCATCTGGCGATCACTTCACCTTCTGGCTGAACGATGCCAGAGCCGCAGGCTGGACAAACGGCAGGCAGAGCCACCTCCCGGGAGTCTGTGTCGCGTAGTTCCGGAAGCACGCCAACAATCTTTGGAATGACATCACCGGCACGTTGGATCTTCACCATGTCACCAACCGCAAGTCCGAGCCTGCTCACCTCATCCATATTGTGAAGCGTCGCGTTGCTAATGGTGACGCCAGCAAGCTTGATCGGTTCGAGTCTTGCAACCGGCGTGATCGCGCCTGTTCTGCCTACCTGAAACTCCACGTCAAGCAATCGGGTGACCCCTTCTTCAGCCGGAAATTTATGCGCAATCGCCCAACGGGGGGTGCGGGTCAAAAAGCCGAGTGTGACCTGCTGGGCAATGTTATTGACCTTGAAGACACAACCGTCAATTTCGTAATCCAGTGTCGGTCGGATCTCCTGAAGCCGTGCGAAGTAGTCGTTACACGCATCAACGCCGACGACGACCTCCGTCAGTGGATTGGTGCGGAACCCCCAACGCCGCAAAGCTTCGAGAATTGCACTGTGTTCCTCGGGTAGTGTGCCACCTTCCACGACGCCAACGCTGTAACAGAACATCGTCAACGGCCTTTTCGCCGTCAGTCTGGAATCCAACTGGCGGAGGCTACCGGCGGTGGCATTTCGAGGGTTGGCGAAAACTTTCTCCCCTTCCGCCTCTGCCTGCAGGTTCATTTCCGCGAATCCTGAGAGGCTCATGTAGGCCTCACCACGGACCTCAAGTCGATACGGATATTCGTCACCCATCAGGTTGAGCGGGACCGCCGAGATCGTCCGTGCGTTCTCGGTAATGTTCTCGCCTGTCGCACCATCGCCGCGGGTCGCGGCACGTACCAGCCGACCTCCTTCGTAGAGCAGGCTGATCGCGACGCCATCAATCTTCGGTTCGCAGGCAAACGAAACAGGTTCCTGAGAGTCCAGCCGCGTCTTTATCCGGCGCTCAAAATCGACCATGTCCTCTGCACCAAAGGCGTTATCGAGGGACAACATCGGCCTTTCATGCGCCACCTGCGTAAAAGCGGTGAGCGGCGCACCACCTACTCGACGTGTCGGCGAATTCTCGTCCGCAAACTGTGGGTGCTCAGATTCCAATCCCTGAAGCCGACGGAACACCGCGTCAAACTCCGCATCCGAGAGTTCCGGTTGGTCCAGCGTATGATAAAGATGATTGTGGTAGTGAATCTGATCGCGAAGGCGCGCTATCTCATCAGCAACCTTTTCCGAGGGCTTACTCACCGAGGTTCACGCCAACAGGGTCAGGGTTAGCGACCCTGGTGTCGAAGAACTAACCATGCCTGAACTGATAATCCTCCAGCTCCTGTTTCAGATGGGCTGTGGTTTGCGGTGTCACCGCGCTGCGGGTTTCGTCCAGTACATCTGCTCCAAGATCATTCGCAAGATTTTGAGCGACGTGCATCATGTCATCAAACACGGCTACCGGATCACTGACTTCGTGGACTCGCATAAACAGACTTACCGCAGGTGTTTCGAGGTCATCCATCGCCTGAAGATCAAAAGAGCCAGGTTCGACCGCGTTAACGAGGGAGAACAAGGACTGACCCGACACATCAAGCCTGTGAAAGATATCCATCTCTCCAAATCGCATTTCATGCTCGACCAGAGACTCCAGAAGCGCCTGCCCAGTCATCTTCTGTTCATCTGCAGACACGTAAAGGACGATGAAACGTTCGGGACGATCCCCCTGATCAATCACGGTAGGAAGCTCAGCGCCTGTTTCGGCATCACTATCCGAACTCGTCACGACAAGCGCCTCATCCACGTCTACCGGCTCCATCAATACCGGTACATCTGCAAGGTCCAGACTGCCCTGCTCAGGTGGGTCCACAACCCGAGCGCCGCCATTGGGTAGCTCAGCGCGCACCAACGACTGGCCGGACCCATCTTCCTCCGTGTCACCTGTGTTCAGGAAACGCTTGTCCAAGGCCATCTTCAGCGTGTTCCGGGAACGCATTCTGAAGTAGCCATGAACCAGTATCCCCACAATCAGCAGAGGACCCAGGATCAGCAGCCAGGTTTGAAGATCGAGATCCATGATATGCCAGTGTTACACCGAGGCCATCGCAACCGCCTCGTCAACGTCTACGGTCACCAGTCGAGAGACACCCGGTTCATTCATTGTGACACCAATCAGCTGTTCCGCCATTTCCATCGCCGCCTTGTTATGAGAAATGAAAATGAACTGGACTGTCCGTGACATTTCCTTGACCAGATCCGAGTATCGATTCACGTTGGCATCATCAAGTGGCGCATCGACCTCGTCCAGAAGGCAGAATGGCGCTGGATTCAAACTGAAAATGGAGAAAACCAGGGAAATCGCAGTCAGCGCTTTCTCACCACCGGACAACGCGTGAATGCTGGCATTCCGCTTGCCGGGGGGACGCGCCATCAGCCCAACACCTGTGTCCAGCAGGTCTTCACCGGTCATTTCTAGGTAAGCGTGACCCCCGCCAAATAGTTTCGGAAACAGCTGCTGCAGCTTGCTGTTGATCTTGTCGAACGTCTCCTTGAATCGGGTCCGTGTTTCAACATCAATTCTGCGAATCGCGTTCTCCAGGGTCGTCAGCGCCTTTTCAAGGTCTTCATTCTGCGAATCCAGGTACACTTTCCGTTCGGACTGCGTCTGATATTCATCGATCGCAGCGAGGTTGATGGCACCGAGTCGCTGTATGCGGTTGCCAGTTATTGTAAGGTTGTTTTCCCAAGTGTCCTCTTCCGCGTCCACAGGTAACGTCGCCATAACAGCGTCAAGATTATGATCTTCTTCCTCGAGCTGCTCACTGATCGTTGTTTTGCGTGTTTCCAGTGCCTGCCAGTCGAGGCGAACCTGGGCAAGGCTCGTGCGAACCGCTTCGACCTGCTCTTCAATAGCTGCACGCTGTTGCTCACGATCACGGATGCCGGATTCCGTGGCTTCTATGGAGCCTCGCACCTTGGTCAGCCGCGTTTCGACGGTCAGCCGCGTATTCAGTTGCTCATCCAGTTCACGTCGAAGGTTTGCTTGCGGTTCTTCACTGCTCGCAATCGCTTCCCGAAGCGATGCCTGGCGCTGTTCATACTCTCCCTGTTGCTGACCGAGACGCTTCAGGGCCGCCGTCATCGCCTCGACCTCTGACCGCAGTGACTGCAGACGCAGTGCCAGTTCATAGGCGTTCTCCCGATCCTGACGTGCCTTTTGCCGGTAGCGTTCCAGTACTGCCTGCTTCTCATCCCGTTCACCCAGCAGAGCATCCTTTTTGAGTGTATCGCGTTCCATCAGATCCATTGCGTTCTGCAACTCGGACCGCGCCTCTCTCAAGGCAGTCTGATCACCCACCAATTCGTTATGATCAGCTTCCTTCGACCGCTCCAGCCTAACGATATCATGACGAATCTGTTCTGCCTGAAGCTGCTTTGCCCCCAACTGAGCCCTGGTTTCACCATGAGTATGCTGCTGACGCGCAATGCGCGCCTGCAGGTCATCACGATCCTGTTCCGCAACTTGTAGCGTGGCCCGATTGGTCGTCAAAAGCTCATAGAGCGCCTCCGTTTCTGTGGCCAGAATCTCTATGTCGCTCGACAACGAGGCCAATTCCGCCTGGCGTTCAATGACACCGGTTTCCTCCGCGGCAGAGCGGCTGATACGGACCCAATCCCGACCAAGCCATATACCATCAGGTGTAATGACAGATTCATGCTCGCTCAGGTTGGTTTGAATCGACATTGCTTCGCCCAGGTCCTCCGCCAGTCGAATACCACTCAAAAGCGTTTTCAGATCGATCGGACCTGCAACCTGATCGATCAACCATTGGCCATCTGTGACGATGTTCTTTTCTATTGTCCTGGACATGAACTCCAGCTCACCGTGCTCCAGGCTGTTCAGCACCTGCGTCACCTCGGAAAGCCCGTCCATCACCACCGCCTGAAGATGACTACCCAACGCTGTCTCAACCGCAACCCGCCAGCTCGGGTCAACCTCAAGTATTTCTGCAAGACGGGCATGTTCCGAATACCCTTGCCCTTCAAGCCAACGCACGGTCACTGAATCTTCCTGGCCAAGTGCTGCCTGTTGAAGCGCTTCGAGAGATGCAAACCGACCCTGAACGGTCGACAGCAGCTGTCGCTTGTCGCCCAACGTTGTATCGGCTTCCTGGATTTCACTTCGGGTCGTCTCGATGCGATTGAAGACGTCAGAAAGTTCGCTTTCCATGCGCTCGAGTTGCTCAGACTGGGTCTGCATCATCTGGGTCAACGGCGCTATCTCGGATTCAACATCCTGTTCCGTAAGTCGAGCGAGTTCCGATTCAGTCGCAGCAATACTCGCATCGAGCCGGGTGATCGTGGATTCAAGATGACTGATTTTAGTTTGCTGCAGTTCTCCCTGATTCCGAGTCTCGGCTGCCTGTTCATTGAAGCTGTCCCAGGCGATCTGCCATGACTGCATCGCCTGTTCCGCGGCCAGCAGTTCATCCGAGGAATTCTGCTGACGCTCGGTCGCCTCCTGCTGTTCAGGCTCGGCAGTATTCAATTGGGACTGCAAATCTGTCAGTGACTGTCGATCTTTCTCGATATCAGCCTGAACCCTAACGACCCCCGTCCTTGCTTCTTCAAGATCCTTCGCAAGGTCCTGGGCACGTTCCGACTGATACTGGATACTGTCTTCGAGTCGAGCGATTTCGGTACCAAGGTCGTAGAACTCCCGTTGCACATTGTTGGCGTCATCGGTCAGTTCGTGCAATATGGCACGCTGCTCTTCAATTTTCGCGCTGACCCGTCGTTCGTCTGCAATACGTGCTTCCTGTTCGTTCGTCAGTCGATTGACTTCAGCTTCCCGGGTTTCCGCCTCACCGGCAATCCGGCGCCATCGAAGTACCTGTAGCTGCGCGCGCTGCTCTCGTTCTTCCTGCTTTAGAACCTTGTAGCGTTCTGCCGCTTTCGCCTGACGTTCAAGGTGCAGCAGTTGCCGCTCCAGTTCTTCTCGCAGGTCCGTCAGTCGTTCAAGGTTGTCCCGGGTGTGTGAAATTCGTCGTTCGGTTTCGCGCCGCCTTTCCTTGTATTTGGAAATACCCGCCGCTTCCTCGATATAGACCCTGAGATCCTCGGGTCTCGCTTCAATGAGCTGGCTGATCATGCCCTGTTCGATGATGGAATAGCTTCGCGGTCCGAGGCCCGTACCCAGAAACAGGTCGGTAATATCTTTGCGGCGGCACCGGTTCTTGTTCAGGAAGTAGTTGGATTGCCCATCACGGCTTACTTGTCGCTTTACGGATACTTCACTGTAAGCTGCAAACTCACCAGCCACCCGACCATCTGCATTGTCGAAGATGAGCTCGATACTGGCCTGACCGACGGGCTTTCGAGAGCTGGCGCCATTGAAGATGACATCTGCCATGGACTCGCCACGTAGATTCTTGGCTGAGCTTTCTCCCATCACCCATCGGACGGCGTCAATGATGTTGGATTTACCACACCCGTTGGGGCCGACGACGGCACACAGGTTGGAAGGAAAGGAGACGGTGGTAGAGTCGACAAAAGACTTGAAACCGGCAAGTTTGATAGCTTGCAAACGCATTTAAGTGACTATACTCCGACAAACGCAATGCATCTGCATTGTAGAGAAATCACTCACCAAACGATACCGCCTGCGTGACCATAGGCAGGCTTATCGACCAACGAATGTCGGCGCTTCCTTTTTGACGAAGGCCACCGACGCCCGTTTATGATCCTCTGTCTCAAATGCACGCATCATGTGCAGGGCTTCCATGTCGAACACATCGGACAGTGTCCCGTTCATCGCCGTATTGAGATTCTTCTTCATCATTCCCAGCGCTGCGGTCGGGAGCGATGCCAGGTATTCGGCGTACGCCTTGGATTCCGCTTCAAATACGTCCGCACTCGCCACCCGGGTGACCATCCCCAGTGCATGAGCTTCCCGCCCGGAGATGATATCCGCGGTAAAATACAGTTCCCTAGCCTTGGCATGCCCTACAAGCATTGGGAGGAAATAGCTGCCTCCGTAGTCACCGGAACCGCCAATCTTTGAGAAAGCTGTCGTCAATTTTGCCGTATCCAGCGCGAATCTCAGATCACAGGCCAGTGCCAGTGACAATCCCCCACCTGCCGCCGCGCCCGGGATGATAGCCAGCGTCGGTTTTGGCATCTCGAACAACATGCGGCTGAGATCCATCGCTTTTCGAAGTCCCCATGCGCGTTCTTCCAGCGTCGGCACCGGTTTACTACCTTCGCGGGAGTTC
The DNA here is from genome assembly GCA_002457275.1 of OM182 bacterium MED-G24. Classification (GTDB taxonomy): domain Bacteria; phylum Pseudomonadota; class Gammaproteobacteria; order Pseudomonadales; family Azotimanducaceae; genus UBA7451. The sequence goes on along the minus strand of NTKD01000082.1, from coordinate 2,743 downwards.
CCGGATCCTTCACGCCCGCCTTCAGCGGCCCGGGCAAATCCCTTCACGTCTCCACCTGCGCAGAACGCACCTCCAGCCCCGGTCAGCACGAGACATCTCACAGCCGGGTCCGCAGCCGCGCGGGGCACAGCTTCTTCAAGCTTCGACATCATGTCCGGGCTCATCGCGTTGCGGGCTTCCGGCCTGTTCATGGTCAGCGTCAGGACGCCTTTATCGAACGCTTCCAGCAGATCATCCGCCATTTGATTCCTCACATCGTCTCGTGTGTCTGTTTCTAGGGAATACCCGCACCGGGAACATCAACGGTGACCCTTTCTATACTCGCATCCTGAGCCGTTCTGGCCTGAGCACCCGAGCCCGATGACGTGCAGATATAGAGGTCCCGACGATCATTGCCTCCAAGCACACACGCAAACGCGCCACGACCGGTGTCAATCTGCTCTGTCACTTCACCGCCCTCCAGCACCCGGACAACACAGCCGCCTCGTGGGTCTGCTACCCAGATTGCACCTTCTGCATCCATACAACAGCCATCCGGCCAGTGATCCCCGGTCTCCGCCCATAGTCGCCGGTTACTGAGCGTCCCATCATCCGCGATATCAAATGCGGTCAACCGCCGGGCGTAGGTTTCCGCGACCACCAGCGTCTTGCCATCGGGAGAGATCATCGTGCCGTTCGGAAACATGAGACCATCGGCCGCTGCCCTTACGGTGCCATCCGGCATCACCTGGGCCAGCGTGGCGGGTCCAGGTTGCCCCCCTTCATTGTCAAAACCGAAATTACCCACCCAGGCTCGGCCCAACTCATCCACGGCCATATCGTTGCAATGGAAAGCCGCGATCTCAGACAGATCTGCGTGCTCAGAGAGAGCACCATCCGACTCCATTCTGAGGAGCTTTCTATTCGTCATTGACACCACCAGCATGCGGCCATCCGGCAACCAGCCCAGTCCGGACGGCTGGTGTTCAACATGCACGACGGTCTCGACGTTGCCTGCTGCATCAACGGACCGAACCTTGTAGTTATAGAAGTCCGAAAAGAACAGCTGTCCGTCGTGCCAACGTGGGCCTTCGGTAAACGAAAATCCGGTCGCTACTTGCTCAGGCTTTTTGCGTGCCACTCAGCATTCCTTATTCAATGACCCATCAGCGATTTCCAAGACGCCAGATCAGGGATGCGCATATAGACGTTCACCTGCTTGGTCTCCGCCATCGTGGCGTTCGGTACGTCGCTGTAGTTGTGTCCAGGCAGGAGCAGCGTGTCATCAGGCAGCGCGGCCAGCTTCTGCAGCGAATAGTACATATCCTCGATGTCAGATCCAGGCAGGTCCACCCGTCCACATCCGTTGATGAACAAGGTGTCGCCGGAAACCAGTGTATTGTTGACGCGAAAACACTGCGACCCGGGTGTATGCCCAGGTGTGTGAAGAAACTCGATTTCGACCTCGCCAATGGAGAGTTTGTCTCCACTGTCGACACGTTTCAGGTCCGATTCCGAAATCCCGGTCACTTTTTTCACACCATCACCCTCAAGTCGATTGGCGTAAACCGGCACAGGCATCTGCTCCATGAGATTCGCAACGCCCTGGATACTGTTGCCGCCCATGGCACCACCACAGTGGTCAGGATGGTAATGGGTAAGCAATGCCCCCCTCAGCGTGTAGTCCTCCGCTTCAAGCCGTTCAACCAGCGCTCCGATATCCCAGGCAGGATCGACAATCACAACCTCGCGGGTAGACCGGGAACCGATAATGTAGCTGAAGTTCTCCATGGGTCCGATCTGGATCTGTTCGACCAGCAGTTCGCTCTGTGCTGCATCTTCGGACATCTGCCGCTGCCTCCATCTCTGGTTATCGGGTTCATACTTGGTGCCGGCACAACTATACCCCAATCCCTGTACCGCTATGCGCGCTGATGTTAGTAAAATGGCTTTTTTGGGAGGGAAGTCATGCATCACACAACCAGGGCGATACTCACCGGCGCTGTACCGTTGCAGTCCGAGGTCACGGTCAAGGGATGGGTGCGCAGCAAGCGTGACTCCAAGTCAGGGATTTCCTTCCTCGATATCAACGATGGCAGCAGCTTTGACGGCGTGCAGATTATTGTCCCAAGTGAGCTTTCGAACTACGAAGACGAGGTGCTCAAAATAAGCACAGGCTGTGCGATAGAGGTATCCGGCACGCTGGTGAAAAGTGAAGGCAAGGGACAATCTGTCGAAATCAAGGCTGCGGCGGTGGATATCTGCGGTTGGATCGACGATCCAGAAAGTTACCCGATCGCAAAGAAGCGCCACAGCTTCGAATACCTGAGGACCGTTGCTCACCTCAGGCCGCGCACCAACACCTTTGGTGCCATCACGCGGGTGCGGACGGCGCTTGCCAACGCAATCCACAACTTCTTTTTTGAACGTGGTTTCGACTGGATCAACACCCCCATCATCACGGGCAATGACTGCGAGGGCGCCGGTGAGCTGTTCCGGATCTCAACACTCGACATGGTCAACCTGCCGTATGGGAACGATCAACAGATCGATTTTACCGAAGACTTCTTCGCCTCCGAGGCCTATCTCACCGTCTCAGGTCAGCTGCAACTCGAGGCGCTGTGTCTCGCCATGAGCAATGTCTACACCTTTGGCCCAACTTTTCGAGCCGAAAACTCCAATACGAGTCGTCATCTCGCAGAATTCTGGATGGTCGAACCCGAAATCGCGTTTGCAGACCTTTCAGATCTCGCGGATCTCGCCG
>NTKD01000081.1 GCA_002457275.1 OM182 bacterium MED-G24 | reverse complement strand
GCGCGCAATCTGACCGGCCACCTGCCCTACGCCACCAGACGCTGCAGATACCACAACTGTCTCGCCCGGTTGAGGGTCGCACTGCACTTTCATACCGGACCAGGCCGTCAGTCCAAGCATTCCGAGAACACCGATCGCCGTTGAAATCGGAGCGAGAGAGGGGTCCAGTCGACGTGGAATCATATATCCAAAAATGTCGATACCTGCGCCAACGACGCCCTTCATCTGCCAGCCGTTTGTGTTGAAGATGTAGTCGCCTTCCGCAAAGGTGTCGTGACGACTATTCAGAACGCGTGAGACCGTCCGACCGTGACAAACGTCACCGGGTGACTCGACACCCGAGCGACGACGACCCCACTGATAGGGGTCCATTGAGAGGTACAATGTCTCGGTCAGCGCCTGACCAGGTTCCGGGTCAGTCGACTGCGATTCGAACCAGGTGAAGTCATCGGTGATTGGCCAACCTGTCGATGGGGTGCGGGCAAGCTGCCATCCCTGATTCATGTGTTGATGTCTCCTCGTGGGTAAATCGGAACGCAGGCGAAAGGATCAGCGGTGCGTGTTGCCGAGACTGAACAAGCACAGATTGGAATGCAACTTCGCTGACCGCCCGTCTGGTCTTCAGAGAGTGTCTTTTAATAGGGGCCGGGCCGATTGGCCAATACCGACGATGGCCTGCGATAATATGCGGTTCCTATTGCGTATATCGGATCGGATGCCGTCATCGATAGACAGCGATGAGTTTGATGTGGCCTTGGCGTTGAGGGCTGCCGATGCACTCAAGGTGATTCTGCAGAATCGAACTCGTGTGAAAGTCATTCTGGGCGAGGAACGGGTTGTTCCCGGAACACTGGGTGAAGTGATCCGTCTGCCAACTATACTGGCCAGGTTACAGGGACGATCCAGGGTGGCGCGTGATGCAGCACTGGCTGAATTTCGCACGCTCTGGTCCACGCTATCTGAGAAGACCACTTCCGAAGTCCTGTTGACCATCGGCTGGTATGACCCCACGGAACTCGACTGGGAAGATCCACGTTCCAATCGCCGTCCAGATTTGCGCTCGGACGACGAGAACGCCTGACTTCTGGGCGGTTGGAATGCGTCCCTCTTGCCATATCTCCAGTATTTTTCCATCTTAGGGGTTTGACGCTTCAGAAAATGCGTCATTGGCACGAAATTTTCTGTCTTTACCGGGTCTTTTTTTTTGCCTATTCTCCGCATCCTGCTCTGATCTTCGGACAGAGACTAAAGAAGTTAGACGTTAAGAGAACTGTATTACCAGATACATCTGGGACTTGATCCAACAGGACAGGTACCGACATACCCCGTATCGTCTGTGCTCGGCGACGACGCCGTTTCTGCTGGATCAGTCCCCAAATCATGGGGAAATAGCATGAATATCCTGGACTTTGAGTCGCACAAATCTGCGCGACAGAAGATCTCGATGGTGACCTGTTATGACAACTGGTCAGCCAAAATTCTTGAGGAAACCGATGTGGACTGCATCCTGGTGGGAGACTCTCTCGCTGTTGTGATGCATGGGTTTGATTCCACGGTACACGCAACGATTGAAATGATGGAACTGCATACTGCTGCGGTGACAAGAGGGGCGCCAAGCAAGTTTGTTGTGGCCGATATGCCGTTCTTGTCCGTGAGTCGCGGACTGGAATATGCGATGGAATGTGTGCACCGCCTGATGCAGGCGGGTGCCAACGCGATCAAGATAGAGGGCGACAAGCCGCATCAGATTGAGCTGGTTGAACATATTGTGGATGCCGGTGTGCCTGTCATGGGGCACCTCGGTCTGACGCCGCAGTCCATCCATAGTTTTGGTGGTCACAAAGTGCAGGGTAAACAGGCGGAGAAAGCGGACCAGGTACAGAAGGGGGCACTTGCACTTCAGGCCGCTGGTTGTTTCGCGCTCGTCCTGGAGTGCGTTCCTATCAAGCTTGGCGGATGCGTCAGTGCTGCTTTGTCGATTCCCACTATTGGCATCGGTGCCGGACCGCATACCGATGGTCAGGTGCTTGTCCTACATGACCTGCTCGGCGTGGATCCAAGCTTCAAGCCCAAGTTCCTGCGTCGTTTTGCGAACAGCCATGATCTTGTCGCGGGTGCCGTGAATCAGTATCACCAGGAAGTCCAGGAACAATCGTTCCCAAGCCTGAAAGAGTCCTACAAGTAGCTATTACCCGGTAGCCTGACGGACGTCAGGATCGGGATCGAGGGGGCGGATGAGTATTTCGACCATACATACGGTGCACGGCATGCGTGCGTGGCAACAAACCATTGGTGCCAGCCGGGTCGGTTTTGTGGCAACGATGGGTGCGCTGCATACCGGACACGCGGCTTTGATCGAACGCAGCGTGTCTGAGTGTGACCTGACCGTCGTCAGTGTCTACGTCAACCCGACCCAGTTTGACCAGGCCGACGATCTCAAGATCTATCCAAGGACCCTGGACACCGACGTGGCGCTGGCGGATTCCCTCGGTGCCGACCTGGTGTTTGCGCCGACGTGGGAAGAAATGTACCCGGATGAGTTTCGATATCAGGTGGATGAAGCGGAGTTCAGCCGCGAGTTGTGCGGCGCTCATCGTGAAGGACATTTCACCGGTGTTCTGACCGTGGTGATGAAGCTGCTAAATATCGTGAGACCCGAACGTGCGTACTTTGGTGAGAAGGATTACCAACAGTTCAAACTGATCAGCGATATGGTTCGTGCGTTTCACATGGACGCAGAGATGGTGCCGTGTGCGACGGTGCGCGAATCAGACGGTCTCGCACTCAGCTCGAGGAATCTGAATCTGTCCTGTGATGCCAGGGAAACAGCCCCGATCATTCATCAGCTGATAGCCAGTGACCGCAGTGATCAGGAGGTTATCGAAGCTCTGACGGAAGCCGGCTTCAACGTAGACTACGTGGTCAGTAAATATGGCCGACGGTTTGTGGCTGCGCGGATCGGAGACGATGAAAGGGAGGTGCGACTCATTGATAACGTGCCTCGACCAATGACAGACCTGCAAGGAGAATCAGCGTGATCCTGTGCCTCGACATTGGCAACAGCCAGGTCTATGGCGGTGTATTTGATGGTGACCGATCCCTGGTTCAGTTCCGCCGGACATCACAGTCGCATAGTTCTTCTGACGAGATGGGGGTGTTCTTTCGCGCGGTGCTGCGCGAGAACAATATCGACCCGGATGATCTCACCGAAGTTGGTATCTGCTGCGTCGTTCCGGACCTTTTGTATTCCCTGCGGGCGTGTTGCCAGAAGTACTTCGGTCTGGAACCTCTGGTGCTCAAACCGGGGATCAAGACGGGGCTCAAAATCAGATACCGGGATCCACGGGAGGTGGGTGCTGACCGTATTGCAGATGCGATGGGCGCGATATCGCTTTTTCCTGACAAAGACCTGATCGTCGCTGACTTTGGTACAGCCACGACCGTCTGTGCCATCACCCGGGACAAGGAATTTCTGGGGGGTAATATCCTGCCTGGTATGCGGTTGTCGATGGAATCATTGGAGGCGAAGACCGCACAGTTGCCCTCTGTGGAGATTCTGCCGGTCAGTACGGCCGTAGGCCGATCCACAGTCGAGAGCATTCAGGCCGGTCTGTATTGGTCGACTGTGGGCACCATTCGGGAACTGGTCAACCGGATCTCCGGCGAGGTCTTCGATGGTGAACGTCCCATGGTGATTGGTACCGGTGGCTTTGCTCAGTTGATCAATCGGGAAGGATTGTTCGATGCGGTGGTGCCTGATCTGATCCTCACGGGTATGAGAGAAGTACTGAAACTGAACCGCTAGAATGACCAGCGATAGCAGCGATCAGACATGGGGTTCTCTGGCGGCGTTTACCGCTGCTTTTGTCCTTTATCTGCGGACGATGCCCAGAACCATCACGCTGGAAGATGTGGGGTTGTTCCAGATGGCCTGTCATATCGGCGGTATATCGCACCCGCCAGGCTATCCAACATTTACGCTTTTCTGCCAAGGGCTGGTCGCGATCTCGCCGCTACCGCCCATCATCAGCGTCAATGCCTGATTGATACGTTCGGCTTCCCGGAGACTGATGCGCGCCGCTTCTGCCAGTTGATCCACGGAGGTGATTCCCTCGATGGTTTCCCGATACAGGACGATCTGACGTGCCCGTTTGGGACCGATGCCGCGTAGGTCCTGCAGCGCTTCATACCCGGCATTGTTAATGTTCGTTTCCACTCACAGTAGTATACTCATGCGGTAAACGCGCAAGAAATGGGGCAGTTGGAAATGGAAGAAATCAGGTGGTGGACCCGTTTGCTGTTGATCTGCGGCATTATCAGCGTGGTTCTGCTGATTTCGGCACCGCTGGGCTACCGCACTGGTGTAACTGGTCTGGGACCTGCCTTTGGGAGCCTGGCTCTGGCGGTACTCGGAGCAGCCATCGTTCTCGTGGTCTCATTTGTCATGGTGATCGTCACCACCCGAAAAGGGCTTGTCGACAATCGTCAGCAACTGGTGATTGCCGCGTTGTTCAGCCTGCTACCGTTGCTGGCGGCCGTACCACAGTACTTCAAGGCCTCCTCGGTACCTCCGATTCACGATATTTCGACGGATCTTCAGGAGCCCCCGACGTTCGATGCTGTGCTCGCGGCGCGAGGTGAGTTCAGCAATGACCTGAACCTTGAACCGGCAGAGGCGCAGCAACAGCAGGACGCCTATCCAGATGTCCTGCCGGTGACGTCAGACCTGTCAATGGAGGACGCAATTTCACGGTCTGGCGCAGTACTGGAGCAGATGGGACTTGAAGTCATCAACGTGGACGTCGAGTCAGGTCGCGTTGAAGCGGTTGCCACCACCTTCTGGTTTGGCTTCAAGGATGACTTTGTCGTTCGAGTCCGGGGAAACAGTGAAGGCAGCCGGATCGATGCCAGGTCAGTCTCCCGGGTCGGCCAAAGTGATCTGGGGGCCAATGCGGAGCGTGTCACGTCCTTCATCGCCATATTCAATAGCTAGCCGGTAGCGTCGAGCTCTGACCTGACTAGGTCATTGACCTGTTTCGGGTTTGCCCTGCCACCGGTCTCTTTCATCACCTGTCCGACAAAAAAGCCCAGAAGTTTTGTCTTGCCCGCACGGTATTGTTCAGCCTGCTTGGGATTGGCCGCGATGATGGACGTCACAATGGGAGCCAGGTCAGAGGAATCCGAGACCTGTTTCAGGCCTTCGGCCTCTATATAGGCATCAACGGAGCTGGCTTCGCGGTTCCATAACGCTTCAAAGATGGTTTTCGCGATCTTACCGGAAATCATGTCATCGGAGATACGATTGATGAGTGTCGCCAGCTCTGAGGCAGGGATCGGGACCTGCGCCATGTCAAAGTTGTCTTTGGATACTCGGCCGAGCAGCTCAACCCTGACCCAGTTCGAAGCCAGGCGTGGCTCCGATGCTGTTGCGACTTGCTCAAAATAGTCGGCGAGAGCGCGGTTGGTGGACAATGTTTCTGCATCTTCTGTCGTCAGTTCGAACGCGCGTTCGAATCGTTCCCGTTTCTCATCAGGCATCTCTGGAAGACGCTCGCGTATAGCCTCGACATAGCTGTCGTCAATCACAACGGGCAGTAGATCGGGCTCCGGAAAGTAACGGTAGTCCATTGCGGTTTCTTTGCTTCGCATTGGCCTCGTCTCATTGCGGTCGGGATCGTACAGGCGGGTTTCCTGGGTCACTCTACCTCCGGACTCCAGCACCTGGATCTGACGTTCAACCTCGTAATTGATTGCCTGCTCGAGAAAACGAAAGGAGTTGATGTTCTTGGTTTCAGTTCGCGTCCCCAGGGGATGGTTCTTGTATCGCCGCACGGAGACGTTGGCATCACACCGCATGGATCCCTCAGCCATATTACCGTCGCAGATATCGAGAGAGGTCAACAGTTTGTGGATCAGCCTCGCATAGGTGGAGGCTTCTTCTGCCGAACGAAGGTCTGGTTCCGAGACAATTTCCAGGAGCGGCGTACCCGCTCTGTTCAGGTCCACTCCAGTCTCACCAGCGTAGTCTTCATGCAGCGACTTTCCGGCATCCTCTTCAAGATGGGCACGGGTGATGTGAATTGTCTTCGTTGAGCCATCGGCAAGCTCGATGTCAACGTTGCCGTGTTCCACGATCGGATCGGCGAGCTGTGTGATCTGATAGCCCTTGGGCAGATCAGGATAGAAGTAGTTCTTGCGGTCAAACACGGACCGATGATTGATCTGTGCGCTGACGCCCAGACCGAAAGCGACAGCCTTTTCGTAGACTGCCTCGTTGGTGACCGGCAGAACGCCTGGGAAGCCCAGATCCACTAGGCTCGCCTGCGTGTTGGGTTCAGCACCGAAAGCGGTGGAGACCGCGGAGAAAATCTTGGATCGTGTATTCAGCTGAGCATGAATTTCGAGCCCAATGACGATCTGCCAATCAGACATCGCTCGCTCCTGTGGTGTGTTTCAGCGTCGGTTGTGCAAGATGCCAGTCTGTTCGCTGCTGGAATTGGTGCGCTGCACCGAGCAGCCGTGCTTCATCCAGGTAGCGACCAATCAGCTGCATACCCACTGGAAGGTCGTCTATTTGTCCGACTGGCATGGATAACCCTGGCAGACCTGCGAGGTTTACGGGAATAGTGTAAATGTCCTGCAGGTACATGGCGATGTTGTCAGAGATTTTCTCGCCAAGCTGGAAGGCGGTTCCTGGACAGGTGGGAGCTGCGATGACGTCGACCGAATTGAACGCGGCGTCGAAATCCTGGTGGATCAGACGTCTGATCTGCTGTGCTTTATGGTAATACGCATCGTAGTAGCCAGCCGAGAGAGTGAATGTGCCAACCAGGATGCGTTGTTTGACCTCATCACCAAATGCTTCTGACCGACTTCGTTTGTAGAGGTCTTCGATATCCGCAGGATCTTCGCATCGATATCCGAAACGGACACCGTCGTATCGGGACAGATTGGTGGAGCATTCTGCGGGTGCGATGACATAGTAGGCAGGCACCGCGTATCGGGTGTGAGGCAAGCTGATATCAATGAGCGTTGCGCCCGCCTGTTCCATTTCCCGCAGCGCGTCTGCCATACGGTCTGACATTTGTGAGTCTAGATCCGACATATATTGTTCAGGGATTCCCACGCGGAGTCCGCTGAGTTGTGTATTAAGTTCCCTGGTCAGGTCGGCTGCGGGTTCGTTGATGCAGGTTGAATCTCGAGGGTCTGCACCTGTCATTGCGGAAAGCAGGACGGCCGCATCGCGGGCACTCCTGGCGAAAACACCGGCCTGATCAAGGCTTGATGCAAACGCGATCATGCCCCACCGGGAGACTCGACCATAGGTTGGTTTGATTCCCGTGACCCCGCACATTGAAGCGGGTTGTCGGATCGAACCACCGGTGTCGGTGCCTGTGCTGACCGGGCAAAAACCGGCGGCGACCGCTGCTGCGGACCCACCCGATGATCCTCCCGGAACATGGCTTGTTGCCCACGGGTTCTTGACCGGTCCGTAGAAGCTGTTTTCATTGGATGATCCCATCGCGAACTCATCGAGATTGGTCTTGCCCAGAGTGACGCAACCTGCGGCTTCGAGCCTTTCCACGACGGTTGCGGAGTAGGGCGCAGTAAAATTGTCGAGCATTCGTGATCCCGCAGAGGTTTTGACGCCTTCTGTACAGAAAATGTCCTTGTGCGCGATCGGGATGCCGGTGAGAGGTCCTGCTTCTCCCCTGGCGATGAGCGCATCCTGAGCATCAGCACCGGCAAGTGCTTCATCGCGCGAGAGCGTGATGAAAGCGTTGATATTGCTGTCATGCAGATCGATTCTGGACAGAAGCGTTTCAGTGAGCTCGCGACACGAGTAGGTACCCCGATCCAGGTTTTCGCGGATCACCGAGAGGTCCTGGTAGGGGCTGTTCACGTCTGATGTCATGTTTTACTCCACGACCCTCGGTACCAGGTAGAGGCCGTCTGTCGTACGGGGAGCTACCGTCTGCAGTTTGTCCCGCTGGTCTGACTCTGTCACCACGTCCGGTCGTAGCCGCTGGACCTGATCAAAAGGTGTCGCAAGCGGTTCGACATCGTCGGTGTTGACGGCCTGCATTTCATCGACTAGATCGAGAATCCGGTTCATGCGGTCGATCTGATCGTCGATCTGATCAGGCGCCATCTCTAGGTGGGCCAGTGTGGCGATCGTCAGCACGGTCTCTTTGTTTACAGCCATGTCGATTCAGAGGTGGTCGGTCATACGGGCAGCAGATCCTAAAGGCTCGATCGACGGTTGTCCATGACGCCGATTCGGAGCGATCGATGACATGGAGGGTCAGGTTGCGACGGATGAGCCTGCGGAATTTCTCACCATTGTGCGAACACACTGAAAAATGTGAGATGTGCAGGTGTTTTCGGCGGTTTGTCATTTGCGAAAGCACTTCAAAATGATAGAGTTGCGAGTGATTTTAGGGCGTTCACTGAAGCGGCACAGTGAACCTGTTGGCACCTTGATGTGAAAGGCTGAGAAAGGCGGCAACAGAGCCCAACAACAAGTAGTTGCCATAACCCATGAAATTAGAGTCGGTCGATCCATGTTCAAGAGGCTTCGAGGAATGTTCTCCAGCGATCTTTCGATCGATCTGGGCACAGCGAACACCCTCATCTACGCCCGCGGTCGTGGCATCGTACTGAATGAACCATCGGTGGTTGCGATTCGCAGCAAGAATAATCAGAAAAGCGTCGCTGCGGTTGGTCTCGATGCCAAGCGAATGCTGGGTAGAACACCGGGTAATATCACCGCGATCCGTCCGCTCAAAGACGGCGTCATTGCAGACTTCCAGGTCACTGAGAAGATGCTGCAGCACTTTATTCGAAAGGTACACGAAAACAGCTTTATTCGGCCGAGTCCGGTAGTGCTGGTGTGTGTCCCCTGTCAGTCGACCGAGGTGGAGCGTCGTGCCATTCGTGAATCTGTACTGAGTGCAGGTGCGAGAGGGGTCTGGTTGGTAGATGAACCGATGGCCGCGGCTATTGGCGCAGGACTGCCAGTCCACGAAGCCGTGGGCACGATGGTAGTGGATATTGGGGGCGGGACCACAGAGATTGCGGTGATTTCGCTTAATGGTGTCGTTTATGCCCAATCTGTACGTACAGGTGGCGACCGTTTTGACGAATCTGTGGTCTCCTACGTCCGACGGACGCAGGGCAGCCTCATTTCAGACCCCACCGCTGAACGTATCAAGGAAGAGATCGGAACAGCCTTTCCGTGCAAGGAAGTGCGGGAGATTGATGTCAAAGGGCGAAACCTTGCAGAAGGACTGCCCAGGGCATTTACGTTAAACAGCAACGAGATCCTCGAAGCACTCCAAGAGCCTCTGTCGGTGATCGTGTCTGCCGTAAAGGCAGCGCTGGAGCAGACACCGCCCGAACTGGCGGCTGATATTGCTGAGAGTGGCATGGTGCTGACGGGCGGAGGTTCGCTACTGCGAGGACTCGACCAGTTGTTATCGAGTGAAACCGGCTTGCCAGTCATTCTGGCCGAAGACCCGCTGACCTGTGTTGCCAGGGGAGGCGGAAAAGCGCTGGAATTGATGGATGAACTCGGATACGAGGACATGCTCTCCGACGGTTGAGCGCGTTAACTTCAGGCTCAGCACCAGGTGAGATCTGACAGGATCCAAAATGCTCAATCGCCTGTTTTTCTACTGTCTTTGTTATCTGAACGACCCGTGCCACCCATCCAATTCGTGCTATCTGTGCAATAGATGCGAACTATGTAAGAGGGGGCGATATTAAGACCCTTTTTCTCGATGATGCTGTAACGGGGCAGAAAGTGTTCGCACTGGTGCTACTGTCCTGTGCACTGCTTTTTACCGACTACTTCACAGACCATCTTGATGGTGTTCGATCGACGCTGAATGTCGTCGTCACGCCAGTGATTTACGTCGCGAACGTTCCAGGCAGAACCTTACGTGGCGTTGAAGAAATCGTAGAGTCCCGGAGCGATATGCGTGACCGCCTGCTGTCACTTGAACAGGAAAAGCTCATTTTAAGCGCCCAGACTGCACAAATGGCCGCGTTGATTGCGGAAAACAATAGACTACGTGAATTGCTGGGCTCGGCTGCGAAATTGCGAGACCACGTACTGGTGTCTGAGCTGGTTGGGGTCAATCCTGATCCGGGCAAGGATGAGATCATCGTGGACAACGGCAGTCGAGACCGTGTGCAGGTGGGGCAGCCGGTTCTGGACGCCTATGGCCTCATTGGTCAGGTCATCGAAGTCAGTGCGACGGCAAGTCGGGTCATGCTGATCACCGACGATCGTCATTCGCTGCCGGTTCAGGTCAACAGGAGCAATTTGCGACTTGTGGCGCGTGGCACGGGTGTATCCGGTCAGCTTGAGTTGCAGCACGTGCAACCGACCGCAGATATTGCAGTGGGGGACCTTTTGGTGAGTTCTGGCCTTGGGGGCCGGTTTCCGGTGGGGTATCCCGTTGCCTATGTCTCGGAACTCAAACACGACCCCGGGCGGCCATTTGTCGAGACCCGGGCGACACCGAGTGCCCGGCTGGAACGAAGTCGCCACGTTTTGCTGGTCTTCTCGACCGATCAACTCGGTACCAGCCCGGTGGTGGCACCCTAGATGAGCTGGTTGCCCGGCATCATCGTCATGCTGGCCAGTATTCTGGTCGCGATGGTATTGGCAGTGATCTCACTACCGGAGTACGTGCCGCTCGAGGTCGGCTATCTCAGGCCTCAATGGGTCGCGCTGGTCGTGATTTACTGGGCGATTGCACTGCCCCACCGATTCGGGCCTGTGATCGCCTGGGTGACAGGGCTGGTGCTCGACGTCCTCATGTCCAATCTTCTCGGACACTACGCTTTGTTGCTTGCGGTCACGGCCTACGCTGCAGGTCGCCTTCACCAGCGGATACGAATGTACGGCCTCTGGCAGCAAAGCTTGGTGATCTTGGGGATGATGACCGTTTACCAGATGATCAGTTACTGGATTGCGGGTATGTCAGGGGAGGGCCGGTGGAGTGAGTGGTACCTTA
>NTKD01000080.1 GCA_002457275.1 OM182 bacterium MED-G24 | reverse complement strand
CAACACCAGAAGAAGCAGAGCCCGTTGTTGTACCGCCGACAACGCCCGCTGATACGAGGCCAGTTACGCCTCCAGAGCCACCAGAGCCAACGGTGAGCATCACCAGAGATGGTGACATCCGGGTTGACCTTACCGGCACGGCCGGTGAAGAGCTGCTGAACGGCACCTTTTATTTTGACTTTGATCAGGCGATCGTGAAGCGTTCGGGTTTTGAGATCCTTAATAAGCACGCACGCGTACTGAACATTGACTCATCCCTGAGGCTCCGTCTGGAAGGTCACGCCGATGAGCGAGGCACGCGGGAATACAACATCGCGCTGGGCGAGCGTCGCGCCAACGCCGTTCGATCCTACCTGGTGGCGAGGGGTGCTTCCCGGTCACAGATTGAGGTGATCAGCTACGGAGAAGAAAAGCCGGCCGTCCTGGGTGGCGGTGAGTCTTCCTGGGCGCAGAACCGCCGCGTCGAACTCAAGTATCGACAATAGTCATCTGGAATCCGCACTTCGGCGATGCAAGATTGTGTTGCCTGGGTTCGTCTTCGCCGCAGTGAGTGAGCAGTAGTGAATAGACGGATGGGACGGTGAGCCCCGTCAATGGGTGTCTTCCACAAGGTGTGTTCTTCATGGCACGTGTATTTCACTCGCAGACCTTCAAACATTCCTCCTTTTTTCTAGCGCTGTTGTTCTGTGTGAACGGTGTGCTTGCTGCGCCCGTGACCGTTGAGTCGCTGGATGTCCTCAATATGCTTGAGGAATCTCCGTCCGAGCAAACCACACCATCACCATCGGTGAACCCGTTGTTTGAATCAGAGGCTGGTTTTTCGGCGGAATCATCTACAGGCAGTGCTGAAGCCCAATACCAGTTGCAACGGCTGCAGCAGGAGGTGTCGGAACTCCGTGGCCTTGTGGAAGAGATGGGTTACCAGTTGCAGCGTTTGTCGTCGGTTTCGGGTGATCGATATCTCGAACTGGATCAGCGTTTTCAGGATATTCAGGCGTCGGTTCACACCCTGACAACGACACCGCCAGACGCAGATACCAGCGCTGAACCCGGCGACGTCGGGCCGCCTGCTGTGGTTGGGGCTGATGTCGGTGAGACTCCCAGGAGTGATCTGGGAAATACCGAAGTCCCGTCTGAGAAAGCGCTCTACGATACCGCCCTGGAACTGATCAGGAATCGTCAGTATGAGATGGCGACAGAGCAACTCCAGGCAACCATCGAAAGTTATCCGGAGGGAAGGCTGACGCCTAACGCATACTACTGGTTGGGACAGGCATATGCGGCCATGCCACGACCTGAGTATGAGAAATCCCGGCAGGTACTGGCGCAGGTGATCACCTACTATCCCGAACATCAGAAGGTGCCAGATGCAGCGTTCAAACTGGGCATGGTGCACCACCTCATGGGAGACTGTGGCCGCGCCAGCGAGCTGTTGAACCAGGTCATTGCTCAACATCAGGGCAAGACGGTGGCCAAATTGGCTGAGAACTATCTGCGCGACAAGGTGGACTGCGGGTCCTGATCCCCTCCTGGGTTGGTCTGATCCGGGTTAGAATTCTGCATTATGAGCAAGACGGTTCGGATTACCGAGATTTTCCACTCCCTACAGGGCGAAGCCCGTACTGTGGGTATCCCGACTACTTTCGTCAGACTAACGGGATGTCCGCTGCGTTGTGGCTACTGTGATACGGAATATGCGTTCAGTGGTGGCACTGTGATGTCGTTCGATGAGGTGCTCCACACGGTGGACGACGCGGGTGCACAATACGTCACCGTGACGGGTGGCGAACCGCTGGCTCAGCCGAATTGTTGGCCGCTACTGGTCAAGCTATGTGACGAAGGTTTTTCGGTTTCGCTGGAAACGAGTGGCGCACTATCGATCGCGGACGTTGATCCCAGGGTGTCTGTTGTTATGGACCTGAAGACGCCCTCCTCGGGGGAGGTCGCGAGGAACGACTATGAGAACATCAGGTTGTTGAAAAAGGAGGATCAGGTGAAGTTTGTGATCGGGGACCGGCAGGACTTCGACTGGTCGGTGTTCAAGGCGTCTGAATTCAATCTCACAGCGCGGGTCTCCGAGGTTCTGTTCTCGCCGGTATTCGAAAGTCTGCATGCGGCAACACTCGCCGAATGGATACTCGCGGAGCACCTGCCGGTGCGTATGCAGATTCAGCTTCACAAGTTGCTCTGGGGTGACAAGCCCGGTGTCTGAAAACAGTCTTAGTCCGAGGGCGGTGGTCCTATTGTCCGGCGGACTGGATTCCGCCACGGTGCTGGCCATTGCAAAGTCCGAGGGTTTCAACTGTTACTGCCTGTCGTTTGACTATGGTCAGCGCCACCAGACTGAGCTCAGGTTTGCCGAGGGTGTCGCTACCGATCTGGGTGCTGTCGAACACCGCGTACTTCGTTTGGACATCGGACAGTTTGGTGGCTCGGCGCTGACCGATCGGGCCATTGATGTACCGACAGATGGTGAGGAGGGTGGCAGCGGTGATATCCCGGTGACCTATGTGCCTGCGAGGAATACTGTGTTTCTCGCACATGCACTCGCCTGGGCAGAGGTGCTGGCGGCATCGCACATCTACTTGGGTGTGAACGCGGTGGATTATTCTGGATATCCGGACTGTCGACCAGAGTACATTGCTGCGTTTGAGACGATGGCGAATCTGGCGACCCGATCCGGGGTCAATGATCAGCGGATTAGCATTGCGACACCGCTGATCGATCTGACCAAAGCAGAGATTATTCAGCGCGGTCGGGCGCTGGGTGTGGACTATGCCCGTACTGCCTCGTGTTACCAGCTGGATGAGTCAGGCCAGGCTTGTGGCGTCTGCGACAGTTGTCGCATCAGGCGTTTGGGGTTTGAACAGGCAGGGGTGCCGGATCCAACGTCATATAGACTGTCCTGAATCGACCGCATCGAAGTCGCCGCCGGTTTACATCCAGTATCGAAACCCGACTACCAGCTGTGTGGTGGTTGGCTCTGAGGTCTCTTTCCTAGCGACGACACCGCCGTAGAAGCCAAACCGGTTCGGGTGTTCGCGAACGAATCGGAATCCCCATTCGGTATTGCGATGTGAGTCGCCTGAAAGGCGTGTTTCCAGTTCGAACGATGACAAAAACATCCATTGCCGGGAGAGTGGCAATTCGTGCTCGGCGTGTAGATCCAGCAGTAGAGAATCTGCCTCGTTGTCCCAGAAAAATTCGGTATCGAGATGGATAAAGTACCAGCTGGTTCCGATGAGACGAAAACCCGGCAGGTTTTTAGCATCGGTGCTTCGGAGGACAAGCCCTCCATCCCAGAAGGGTGAGATGGCCCGTTGAACGCCGAGGGTGATCTCATCATTAGTGTCCCCTTCGTTATGATGTATCTCGCCTGATAACGTGACACGGGTGAGCTCGATCCCTATCCAGCCTCCTGCTTTGACCGAGTGGTCGGACGACCCTCGGGTCTCCAGTTCATCAACCTCAAATGCATTCACCGTTCGCGGCATGTGCATACCAGCCATTCCCGCTGCGCGGGTAGGCGTCGATACGGTGAGAAAACAGGAGAGCAGAAGCGCGGGTATCGAACTGTGCAGAAGTGTTCGAGTGGTCGTGTTCTGCCGGTATTGTCGGGACGTCATACGACACGGACCTCCCGAAACATCCCCATCATGTGATACATCAGGTGGCAGTGATAGGCCCAGCGACCTCTCGCATCGGCCTGAACGTGGTATGAGGTCTTTGCGCCAGGTTGCACGACGACCGTGTGTTTTCTCGGGAGTTGCGCATAGCCGGTTTCAAGTTCACTCCACATACCGTGCAGGTGAACCGGGTGGTTCATCATGGTGTTGTTGACCAGTGTGAAACGGACGCGCTCCCCGTATCTTAGTTCAATCGGTTCAGCATCTTCGAAGGGAACACCGTCAAAGGACCACAGGTAGCGATCCATATTACCCGCCAGATGAAGGATGATCTCACGCGCAGGTTCAGTGGCGATGACAGGTTCGAGTCGCGCCATGTCTGCATACGTCAGCACCTTACGACCTTCGTTTGCCAGGTGCCTGAGGCCCACACCTGGATCATCAAGTCTGTATGTTGGTGCTTCGGCGCGCATGTCGACTTGTGGGCCAGACATGGATGCCGGATGTGCCACTGGATGGTCCGGTATCTCGCGTGTCATGAGATCAGGCATCGTGTCGGAGGCTGCTTGTTTGTGGGCCGACATGTGTCCCATGGCTGTGTCCCGCGGCGCCGCGGTCTGCATCTGCCCGTAGTCCGCATGGTGGGTGGAAGGGTGATGAGAATCGGTGCTCCCGCCATGGACGTTGGCCTTCTGGCTGCCCATGTCGTTTTTGACTGGGGCCTTTGGTTCCACTGGGGCCCTTGATTCCGCCGAGGTCATCGGGTGGTGCATCTCCGAGTGCTGGTCATGGCCATTGTGCATGGTCATGCGCATCCCCATGTCGACGTGCGTCAGTTTTGGGACCGGATCAAGGGGAGGTACAGCCGCCTTGAGCCCGGCGCGTGGTGTCAGATGACCCAGCGCGTAACCACTTCGATCAATGGCCTGGGCGAAAATTGCGTAGGGCTCTTCGCTATGCGGTTCTACGATGACATCCACGGTCTCTGCAGTGCCGATGCGAATGTCATCAACGGTCACAGGGTGAATGTTCTGACCATCGGACGCGATCACTTTCATCCGCAATCCCGGAATTCGCAGATCGAAGAATGTCATTGCCGATGCATTGATGAACCGCAGCCGAATCCTCTCGTGGGGCGCAAATAGTCCCTGCCAGCCAGTCCCTGGAGTGATCCCGTTCATCAGGTAGGTATAGGTGAAGCCGGTGACATCTGAGATGTCGCTGTCGGACATCCGCATGGTGTTCCACATCTGGCGTTCCCTCAAGGTTGGCGCCACGCCGTCTTCTCTCACGTCCTTTACCACATCTCCGAGGGTTCTTCGGTTCCGGTTATAAAAGTGGCTGTTCTTGCGAAGATTGCTGAAGATGCGCTGTGGTGACTCATCAGACCAGTCGCTCAGCACGATGACATGATCGCGGTCGGCTTGATGCTGGGGTGCGTGATGGTGTGCCGGATCGATCACAATGGCGCCATAGAGCCCTGTCTGTTCCTGGAAGCCGGAGTGGCTGTGATACCAGTAGGTCCCACTCTGGCCGAGCTTGAACCGGTAACGAAAGCTGGCGCCCGGTTCAATGCCATCGAAGCTGAATCCTGGAACACCATCCATGTTGGAAGGCAAGATGATCCCGTGCCAGTGGATCGAACTGGGGACATCCAGGTGATTGTGGACATCAACGGTGATCGTCTCACCTTCGCGCCAGCGGAGGGTCGGTCCCGGAAGACTGTTGTTGATGGTGGTCGCCCACCGTTTTCGCCCGGTCAGGTTGACCCTCTGCTCTCGGATGTTGAGCCGCAGATGGCGCGCATCATGTATGGTGGCACCCAGGGCGACCGCAGGTGGCAGCAGGACGAGTCCAGTAACAAAACGACGTCTTGAGATCATTGGTTTGTGGCTTTCATTGCTCAGTTTACTTCGAGGGCATCCTTGTCCGGTAGTTCCGGAAACGGCGCTGTCGGCAATGTCTGGTACCAGAATGCCACTGAAGCGATGTCGTCCTGAAGTGGCAGATAGCGTCGGCCGGCGCGCCATCCCAGAGCCTGGATGGTAACCCGCAGATCTTCCTGGAATCGAACGGGATCCGAGATGTGCCATCGATACATGCCAAAGCGTTGCTGGCTGCTGTACCGACCATCTGGACGGATCACCTGGTGCAGGCCCGCCTGTGGTGTCGTGAAGGTGGTGTAGCCGCCGGCTTCGGTACCCAGATCGAAGTTGTAGGAGCCGCAGAAATAGTCCTCGGTACCTGTGCCGCAGATCGTGGGGAATTCGTCGTCACCATCCACGAAGAACTTGATCTCGCCCTCGCCCCACCAGCCGCGATTATTCACACCCCAGGCCATATAGGTGCCGACATAGTTTCCTTGTCCTTTAACACCTTCGCAGAGAGTGTAAACGGATTTGTAGGGTAATGGATTGGTGCGCCGAAACTGAGCGTGAAAGTAGGCTGCGTCTTCCGGCACATCGGTGAGCGTATAGTTGATCTGGTAATACAGAACCATGTCTTCTTCATCAATATTGGTCATGGTGATGCGACAACGTTTCCTGAACGGCATTTCCCAATAACAGTTGAAGGCGCTGCCTGGGTTCACGCAGATCGCGTCTGACGTCAGTTGCGCGAACTTGCCCCATCCCATGCCAAAAAAGTCTCCTACGGGACAATCCACAGAGGGTACTTCCTGATCATCCCAGTAGATCCGGAGGATGCTGAAGCGCCAGTTGCCGGTGGGTGTCATCCAGATCTGCTGAATGGCGCCGGCGTCGGTGATGTCCGCTAGAGTGAAGGCTTCTCCTGCCGGGATAACGACCGATGGCGAGACCTTCCAGCCTTGTCCGAGCTCACGAGCTGCGCGTGCGCCGGTACCTTCTGTAGCCATTCCACCGCTACCTTTCTCGCCGGTGAAATTCTCGGGGCTGATGGAACGGGAACGTGCTGCCGAAACGCGAGACAGGTTTCCCAGGGTCATACCTAAACCGTTGAAGGACATTGTGATCATCTGTAACGAATTGCCCCAGACTGATAACACACCGGGCGGTATCTCTCCAGATCGGAGCGCTCGTTTCTGTGAGAGACCTGCTCGGAGACGGGGCAAGAGAACGTAAAGGGACTGGACTCGACACCGGACAAGAGACCTGGGTACCGATCAATCAATGAATACGTCCACAGGAGATGCGAAAGATGTTCAGAGGAATCTGGTGGGCCGTCCGCGACTCGAACGCGGGACCAACTAGTTAAAAGCCAGCTGCTCTACCAACTGAGCTAACGGCCCGTTCAGGGAGGCGACATCATACTCGACCTGATCCAAATCTCAACCTGACGGGGACCTTCCATCCCGGACTTTTCAACTTGAAGCTTCCTCCGCGTTTCTTGAATCAGCATCCCGCGAGGATGGGTCCGACAATGTCCTCGGTCAGATCCTGGCCGGTGAGTTCTTCGATCGTGAGCAGGCCGCCCGGATTGATGACGTTGAATTCGATCACCCAGGGATACGCGAGATCCATGCCGACGTACTCGGCACCCTGGACCAGCAGATAGGCACCGATTTTCCGGCATAGGACGCGTTCATTTTCGGTCAGGTCGCAAGCCTCGTAACTTGCGCCCTGTACGATATTCGTCCGGTGATCAGGCCCCGGCAGACGGAGGTACTGACCAACGGGTTCACCGTGAGCAAACAGCACCCGTTTTTCACCCTGTTCTATGTCGGCGATGTACCGTTGCAGGAGACAGTACTGATCATGGTCCGGGCCGGTGAGGGTGTCGAGAATCACTTTGGTATTGGGATCGTCAGGCGTGATGAGAAAGACATCCCGGCCCATACTGAGTGCCGGAGGTTTGACGATAAATGAACCGCGCTCTGACTGTACGATGTCATACAGGTGATCGGGATCAGTAGATGCCCAGGTCTCCGGATGACTGAAGACGGAAGGGTTGCTGTTGAGCAGATATTTGCTCTTCAGATGCATCAGGCTTGTGAGGGAGTTGATGATGCGGGTGTGTTCTCCCGCCGCATTCAACAGTTGAATCTTGTCGAGAAAGGAATGGCGGTTCCCCAGCGACAACACCCAGGTCGCGTCAAATGACTGGAGTGGAACGGGCCTGGGTGTTGACGGCAGAGGACTGTCAGTCACAAGGGGCGCGTCGATACTGGTGCCCATCGCGATCACGTCGCTGCGGGCGAGACCCAACGTATCCATGTGGCTCAGGGTCACGCGAGTATTGCCGGCCTCGATCAGGATGTTGGCAATGCGGCGGTAGTTTCCATCCGTGACGGTGTCTGTTTCGGGAACGATGAGCAGGGTGTTGAAAGGCATCATTCGAGCGTATCAGGGTGAATGGGTGGGCGGAGATGAATGCAGGCGAGTGTACCGTGTTTGGCTCCGACGCGTATAATGGGCGGTTAACCCGGGGGAAACGTTGAGATGGCCACTATCACCTTCGATGTACCGCTTCATCAGAGTCACTATCTGAGTGACGAGGACCGGGAAGCGTATCGCGACAAAATCAAATCACTGCTTCGGTCCGAGGACGCGGTCCTAGTGGCTCACTATTACACGGACGATGCGATCCAGGAACTTGCGGAAGAGACCGGTGGCTGCGTATCAGACTCACTGGAAATGGCGCGTTTTGGTGCCAAACAGTCCGCGTCGACCCTGGTGGTGGCGGGGGTTCGTTTTATGGGCGAGACCGCCAAGATTCTCTCCCCGGAAAAGCGGGTGTTGATGCCAACACTCGAAGCGACCTGCTCTCTGGACCTGGGGTGCCCGATTGACGATTTCTCCGCCTTCTGTGACGAACATCCGGGGCGAACGGTCGTTGTGTATGCGAATACGTCGGCAGCTGTAAAGGCCCGTTCGGACTGGGTCGTGACCTCAAGCATTGCGCTCGATGTTGCGGAACATTTGTCTTCGAACGGTGAAAAACTGATCTGGGCACCGGATCGCTATCTGGGTGGTTACATCCAGCGTGAGACAGGTGCAGACATGGTGCTGTGGGACGGCACCTGCATTGTTCATGAGGAGTTCAAGGCCAAAGGCCTAATTGATCTGAAACGTGTGCATCCTGACGCCGCGGTGCTTGTTCACCCGGAATCTCCCGAGGCTGTGATTGTTGAGGCCGACGTTGTGGGCTCGACGACTCAGATCATCAATGCCGCGCAGACGCTGCCCAACGAAAAGTTCATTGTCGCCACGGACCGTGGAATCTTCTTCAAAATGCGACAGATGGCACCAGGCAAGCAGTTCATTGAAGCGCCGACAGCGGGCGAAGGTGCCACGTGTCGAAGTTGCGCACATTGTCCCTGGATGGGCATGAATACCCTCGAAGAACTTGCCCAAACCCTTGAAACCGGGATGAATGAAATCACCGTGGACCCTGTCGTCGGTGAGCGTGCCCTCCTGCCTCTTGAGCGGATGGTCAGCTTCAGTGCAGGTGGTGCCCGGAAGAAGCGTTAGTCACGGCTGCAGATGGGCCGACGAGGCTCGATGCGCCGGGCATTCGCCCAGCCAGTCCTTCGATATCGAGGATTCGCCGGCGGATCCGTTCTCTGCGTTGGAAATTGTCCTGTACCAATGGCAGTGCGAACCTCAGTTGTCTGATCGCCTGCTGAGGGTTCCCCGCCAACACAAAATATTCGGCGCGAGCTTCATGAACAGCCAGGGTGTTGTCGGCAAGGCCATGAATTTCAGCCAATTCGTACCACAGATGGATATCGTTGGGGCGCTCGGCCGTTAGCGGCGTCAACAGCACCGCCGCATCTGCCGCCGAGCCACCCCGTGACAGCAGCAATGCCAACGCCATCGAAAGCGGGTAGTTTCCTGGGGACAGAGCGAGTCCGGAACGCAGCAGGTCGATGGCTTGGCTGTTGCTCTGCAGCCCCGTGAGTACATCGGCTTCCGCAAGCAGCAGGGAAATCTTGAGTGGGTACCGTTCCCTCAGTGAACGGATTTCACGCAGCGCGTCGATGTGCTGATTGTTCTTCTGCAGGGCGAGTACGAGTCCGTAGCGTGAGGCGTCCGCGAGTACTGTTTGATCACCAGAGAATGAGCGCTGCTCGTATCGAACAATGTCGTCAGAGAGAGTGCCGATCATGTCACGGGGATTGTCGTTGGTGCGGATCCGGACCCGGTTTCGCATCAGGTGGTAGTCAAGACTGGGTGCAAAGGTCTGTCTGGGGAGTCGGGTGACCTGGTTAAGAGAATCTGCGATTCGGGCACTGGTAATCGGATGGGTGCGCAAAAACTCAGGCAGGTTGTCACCGGCGAAACGATGGCTGCGCTCCAGGCGCTCAAACATCGCAGCCATCGCGGCGGGATCGTGACCAGAGCGAACCAGTGTTGAGATCCCCAGTCGATCGGCCTCCCTTTCTCGAGCCCGACTGTGCCTGAGCATCTGATCCAGCGCGAGCGCCTGACCCGCTGTGATGGCTGCCAATCCCGCATCCAGTCCGGTCGTTGCAGACAGAACAATGCCAGCGAGCAGACCGGCAGCATTGATCAGTGCCGGTTGTTCCGCCGCTTCGATCTGCCTTGCGAAATGACGTTGACTCAAGTGAGCAAGCTCATGGGCGAGAATTGCCGCGAATTCGTGCTCGGTCTCGCCATGAATGAACAGACCCAGGTTAATCCCCACAATACCACCGGGCGCGGCGAAAGCGTTGATATCGGTACCCGCGAGAACAATCAGGTCAAGACGTTTATCTGACAGCTCGCTGTTCGCGGCCAGCCGGAACGTCAGATGTTCGACGTAGTCCTGCAGGAGCGGATCAGAAATGTAGGGAGCGGAGCGACGAAGTTGCCTGAGGAAATCCTTGCCAATTTCCCGTTCCAGTTCCAACGAGATAATGCCGGATGACCGGTCGCCGAGATCCGGCAGATTGCGTTCGGCGGTCGCGGAAGGCATGATTGAACAGATCAGCAACGCGTACAGCGCGAAGTGGCACAGTTGCTTCAATATCATCACCCTATCCTACGTTGTGGCCCCTATTGATCGCCACTGCTGCGTCATTGGCACCCTGCGCGCTGGCCCCAAATGCCGGAATTCCGAACCGGCGATTTTCCAGAATATCGTGGTCATTTGACCATCCACGATGCCATCGGGTTCCGCAGATCGGAGGGTGCCACCGACCAAACATGTATACTGAAAGATCCAGAAAGACGACTACCGGACGAGAAAAACGTGTCAGATGCGGATCAAACACTCGATGCAAGTGGACTGACATGCCCGTTGCCTTTGCTCAAGGCCAAGCAGGCTCTGAATAAGCTGGAGACAGGGGAGGTGCTCGAAGTGGTCTGTACCGATCCGAGTTCGGTGCGCGATTTCCGCGTTTTTTCCGAACAGAGTGGTCATCCGTTGCTAAAGTCTGATGAGAATGATGGCAACTACACCTATTGGCTGAAGAAGGCCTGAG
>NTKD01000008.1 GCA_002457275.1 OM182 bacterium MED-G24 | reverse complement strand
CACGGCGTTTATGCACCATACCGCTTAGTCGTCATCTGGCTACTGGAAGATGAGGGCTGGTCGATTGATGCGTTACTGGCCACCGATCTAGAATTCAAGGCGGTGCAATTACAGATGGCACGGTTGGGTCAGGGTGACAAATCGTCGCCTTAAGGGAACGCTCAGACCTGTCACGCGCGGCACCTTCGACGTGATCAAGTCCTGCGGGCATCACAAGGGGTACGCCCTACGCGTCGCTCACGGAGACCACACCGGACCTTGCTCCCCCCAATTCCTCAGGGTGTCATCACCACCTTCAGGACGTCTTCCTCATGTCGGTCGAAAATTTCGTAGCCACGAGGGCCGTCTGACAGGGAAAGTCGGTGGGTAATGATCTCCGTCGGATCCAGGCGACCCTGCTCAATCAATGGCAGCAGTTTCGGAAAGTACACCTGAGGGCTGACAATCGCGGACCGGAGCGTGATCCCTCGCGCCATGATCTGCGACATGAAGTTCAAGGTGACATCACTAGTCACTACACCAATAACCGCTACTCTCCCCCCACGTCGAACCACACCCAGTGCATCTAGCACGGTCTGCTCACGACCGACCGCCTCTATCGCACAATCCGCTCCACGGCCATGCGTGAGGTCACGCGCCACTTCGTTCAAATCCTCCTGCAAGGGATTCAGGGGACGACATCCCCGTGCGGCTGCTTTCTTGAGGCGACCTCCGTCAAGATCCACGGCGATTACCGTCGCTGCACCACGTATCTTGGCGGCCTGCTGCGCAAAGACGCCCACGGGTCCACAGCCAATCACCACGACCGTATCACCGGGACGAACATCAGCAAGTTCCGCACCCATGTATCCCGTGGGCAGAATGTCAGACAGGAACAGGATCTGCTCGTCTTCTACCGCGTCTGGAATGTGAAACAGGTTGATATCGGCGGACGGCACCCGAATCGCTTCGGCCTGACCGCCCGGTAACAACGGAGACCCAAACACGTTGGTTGCAGGTCCGATACTGGCGTGAGTCTCGCACCCGCTGTACAGGCCGTCACTGCAGATTGCACAGTGACCACAGCCCACCGTACAGGACACGAGTACTCTGTCCCCTTTGCTGAACCGTTCGACACCTGCACCAATATCCACAACCTGACCCAGACATTCATGGCCAATCGTAAACGCTGGTCCCTGGTAACCCTGGTTATGATAAAAATGCAGATCTGAACCACAGATGGCCGTACGTTCAATCTGAACAATCGCGTCCCCCGACTGGACCAGACCGGGATCAGGTACATCCTGATAGCTGACAGACTGATAACCTTCGAATACCAGTGCTTTCATGCAGCCTCCCTTTGGCGAACCAAGAAATTCATGAAACCCGCTCCACTAGGACGTCCAATGGATCACGCCCATGCGCTCCGCCAAGAATCCCACCAAAACTCGTTTGATATCCCAGCAACCGTTGCAACTGTTTCGGCAGTGACGGCACTTCTTCCTGTGGAATACAGACAAATTGGTTTTCCTGTTGTTTCAGCCATCCCGCGTTGTAGTTGATGTTGAGCCCGCATCGTTCAGCCGCGTCATCAACACTTGCGCCGCCCCCGTGCCACGTCGCCCCATCCCAGGCAAGCACTGCACCTCGCGGCATCGACACCGCGATACGTTCCGCCTCCTGGTCGACCGGATCAGTCGATTGATGTGACCCCGGTACGAGTGTGGTGCCACCATTTTCCGCTGTGAAATCATCAATGGCGTACATGGTGTTAAGCACAAATGGCTGATGAGGACGGGGTGCCGGCCACAGGCCATCATCCTGGTGGAGCGGCTGATGTGTCTCACCGGGAAAGATCTTGATCATCGCGCTGATCGACAACTGGATGTCAGGACCCAGAACGCCACGCACCAGCTCCAGCATCCGTTCGTCAATAACCACGTTGTCAAAGGCACGGGTCAACCCCACCAGGTTCGATGAACGTTTTGTGCGTGTGCCACTGAAGATATCGCGACCAAACTCAACCTGGGACTCGATTTTCACCAACGCTTCTTCTGAGTCTCGAAGCTGGTCATCGGTGAGAAAATCTTCGATGACGGTGTAGCCGTCTCTCTGTACTTCGGTGATGGCCTCAGCGATCGATTTGTTCATCACTCAGATCTCTGTCGAAAACGGCATCTGTCCTTCCGCTCGAGGCCTACGCCCCCAAACCATGAGCCCTGGTCTCGTCTTGGATTGGCCACCCAACTGCGCGTTCTCTGGATCACGGTAGCCCACACGCACCAGCCTGCGAATTCTGTCAGTCTGATTGATACGAGAGCCATGAATCATGTGGAGGTGAAAGATCACCACGTCACCCCGGTTCGCGGGGACGGGGATGGTGTCATCGAGTGAGTATTCATTCGTGGGAAGATGAGGCTCGCAATGAGATCCATCTGCGAACCGCGTGACGTGTCGCCGTGCCCCACCCTTATGCGAGCCATCCAGAAACCGAATACAGCCATTTTCGTCGGATGTGTCATCCAGGTGAACCAGACAATCGATGTAACGACCATCTTCGTGTCGGTAGAAGGCCCAATCCTGATGCATTGGAAAGGGATGCCCGGTTTCTGGTGGTTTCGCATGCAGGGTTGTGTGGTGAAGCTCCACGTTGTCACCCAACAGGTCCGCGATCGATCCCGCCAGTCGTTTGTTGGTAACAGCATCACACCAGGCGGTGGAATACCGATGCAAATCGTGAAGCGCGGTCAGTTGGGAGCGACATTCCGTGTCTTCATCCATATAGACCTGTCGCCACTCACCGCGCCAACCCGGACCCGTTCCGGCCCAGTTGTCGATCTGCCAGTCAAGTTCCTCTGCCATCTCATCGACCTCGTCGGGTGAAAACACCGACTTTAGTCGCAGGTATCCGTGTTCGTTGAAGAACTTGACCTCTTCGTCTGTGAGTTGATGGTTCGCCATGGCCTGCCGTTCGTTCCTTTGTCACCTTTCTTCTACATCTGTCCCATCTCAATCGCAATACCGGTCAGCGCAAGAATCAGTCCCACGCCACCTGTAGCGCTGTCCCGACCAAGAAATATCCCCAGCGCAATCAGTCGCTGGATTAGCCAGTAGATCGTAAGCCCGAGAACCGTCGCCAACAGCAGGATTCCGTAACACAGTCTTCCTTCCACACTTCGCGTACCTCCCTTTTGTGTTCCAGTTCTCCAAATCGCTAAACTGCCTGCCATCCATGCCGCATTCACTGAACCATTGAGAGAGCAAGGAGTCCCCTGGTGACGACGTCGTCTCACTGAAACCCCAACGGATGAAAGACTGCAATCAGACGCTGCAAGAAGATCTCGACAACGTTCAGGTCTGGCAGGGTGCCTGCGGAGGTTACTATCGAGGCAACGGTGGCTAAATCGTTATCCAGTGGCACATACAATGGACAAATACGAGCGTAGATTGGCGACGGACACGGGCAGCTTCGTCGAACAGACGTATCAATAGAGGGGCGCTGATGTCACTACCAAGGGAAATTTCTCTGACGATCGATCAGATCAAAGAGATGATGCTGACCAGCTGAAACATCCGAATCGCTACACATGGACCAGGCGACGATATCAATTTTCGCCCATGTGATTCGGATGGGCAGGGGGCAAGGTCTACATGACCGCCCGTGTCAGAAAGTGGTGAACCTGCGGCAGAACAAAAACTACACATTGCTTGTTGATCACAACGAGAAGTTCCCGAAGCTGATGGGCATCATGATGCGTGGCAATGCCGCGGTACTGGAGAACAAAGCGGCAGAAGTGGCGGACCTTCGCCTCGCACAAACGCGCGTACAGATGGGGGCCAAATACAACGGGCGACACGGGGCGCTGCGCTCAGACCCGCCGGTGCCCAACAATAGCACGGCACGCGGCAGCAATCGCCGCTGGCTCGTGATCACCCCTCGCCGGATTGTCACCTGGGATAATCACAAGCTGGTTCATCTGCAGTAGTCCGAGTCGATCGGATGCACCTTGGGCATCACACAGCGTGGGTTGTTCTTCGTTACACACCATGTGACGATTGCGGGTCCCAGATTCTAGGACTTCCAAGGAGAGAGCATTATGGGTTTCGCACTGTCTGATATGCAATTGACCAGCTCCGCCTTTACAACCGGCGACAGCATTCCTTCAAAACATACAGGGGAAGGCGTCGATGTATCCCCGGAACTCAGCTGGTCAAGCGCACCGGAAGGCACCAAATCATTTGCGGTGATCTGTCACGACCCGGACGCCCCTTTAGTGACTCCCCGCACTTATGGATATGTCCACTGGGTGCTCTACAACATCCCAGGAGATGTTAATTCACTCCCTGAGGATGTCGATCAGTACACATCAGGCAACAGCGATTTCGGAACACCAGGCTACGGTGGCCCGATGCCTCCGCAGGGCCACGGCGTTCACAATTACTTTTTCTGGGTGTTGGCCCTCGATAGCGATGAGCCCCTGCCAGCGGGCCTGTCGATGTGGGATCTACTCGAGAAGATCGAACCCAAACTGATTGGCATGAATCGATTGTTAGGAACCTACCAGCGCGATTAAGGGAACAAGGGAGCCAACGATGAAAGGCAGCCCGGAGCTAGGTCACACGCCAGGCCTTAATTAGCTTTAGGCACCCACAACCTTCTACGCCCGGCTGAAGTTGACGGCGACCCTCGAACCTAGCAGTATCGAGCCTCAGCAACTTTGCGATGAGCCCCTGACAACGGGACACACCATCGCGATTGGCAGGGGGGGCGAATGGAGACGGACCGGAAGTACCGGCGCGGCCTGACCGCGTGTCTGGTCCCGCTACTCCTCAGCGTTCTGTTGATATCCCATGCCGATGATAGCGTGTCACCCATGCCTGGCTCATGGTTTGAAGTACCCAAGACCGCCTCACAGCTTGGCATTGTTTCGTTCTCCCAAAGTCCGATACTGGACGATCGGGGACTACCACCGGTCAGCGAACGGCTTCCTGACGATCCTCCGGTGATCGAACCACTCAACGATATTGGCCAATTCGGCGGACGGGCTCAGATCACACTCGGTGACTCCTGGCAGTTCTTCAACTGGGAGTCTGCACTGACCATCTCGGCAGACCTCCGAAATTTCCTGCCTAACCTCGCTGAGTCCTGGGACGTCAGCGCAGATGGTCGAGTCACAACCGTCAGGTTACGCAAGGGTTTGAAGTGGTCTGACGGGCACCCGCTTACGAGTGATGATTTTGTCTTCACGTTCAACCACATCTGGTTGGATACCGATATCAATCCGGTCACATCCATGCTCATCCTCGGTGGACGGATCGAGAAGATTGACGACCTGACTTTCCGCTACGTCTTCGAAGATCCGAACCCGATGTTCGAAAATCTGATCGCGCAGTACGGCAGCTTCATGGTCGACCCGAAGCACTTTTTCGTGAAATACCATCCGTCCTTTGCCGATCGCGAATTCGTAGATGCCAAGGTCGCAGAAGTTGGCGTGCCGACCTGGATGGCGTTGTTGGACGCTTTGCGCAACGCCATTATTGACGAAGGATTGAACATGCCGACGCTACGGGCATACAAGATCGTTCAGCGGACACCCACGATGGTTCGATTTGATCGCAACCCCTACTACCACAAGGTGGATCCCCAGGGCCAACAGCTCCCCTATATTGACGGCATCGATGCAGAGGACATCCTCGACAACGCCGAGGTGGTCACCGCCAAAGCATCCACCGGTCAGCTTGATTTCGCCGCCTTCACGCTAAGAACACAGGATATTCCGCTTCTGAAACTCGGTGAACGCAATGGCGAGATCAAGGTCCACATCTGGCGTCGTCTGCATTCAAGTGACGTGGCTATCCAACCGAATTACAACTACGCGGATCCCAAGTATCGTGCGTTGCTCTGGGACGTCCGCTTTCGTAAAGCCCTGTCGCTGGCGATCAATCGTCCGGAAATGAACGAGATCATCTACTTCAGTCGCGGCGTGCCACGACAAGTCACGGTACACCCTACAAGTGCCTACTTTGAGCCTCACTATGCCACGGCGTATACGGAATTCGATCCGGATGAGGCACGCGCATTGTTTGCAGATATCGGCTTGAAAGACATCAATGGCGACCGCCTCGTCGAATACCCCGATGGCAGTCCGCTGACCATCACACTGGAGTTCCTGGATTTCGAAACACCCAAAGGGATCACCATGGAACTCGTGGCCAACTACTGGCGTGAGGTTGGGCTAGATCTCCGGCTCAAACTTGTCGATCGCGCCCTGCAATCAGCACGCGCACAGGCGGGTGAAATGCAGATGACGCTGTGGCATGCAGATCGGGTCACGGACATTCTGTTCCCATTGGTACCCGATTGGTGGGCACCACGGTCCACTGGCTGGGACCGTGGGATGTGGAACGACTGGGCTCGTTATTATCAGACTGATGGCGAGTTGGGTGAGCAACCGCCTGACATCATCCGTCAGATGCAGCAATGGACTGATGATATGCGCTTCGAAACCGATATCAACAAACGCATCACCATTGGAAAGAAGTTGCTACAGACCAATGCCGACAACTTGTGGACCATTGGGACCATCGGTCTTGCGCCTCACCCAGTAGTTGTTAGTAAACGTTTGAGGAACGTCCTGCCCAAAGGTATCTGGGGATGGGACAACCGATGGACCCTCGCATACCATCCATCAACCTGGTACTTCGATGCAGATTGATTCGAACCGTCACTCGGAGATGCTTCGTTGAGAGCGTACGTCATCAAGCGTGTGTTCGGGATGATCCCGACATTGATCCTGATATCAGGCCTGATCTTTATTGTGATCCAGCTGCCGCCAGGCGACATCGTGACCTCGACGCTGGATCGTATGCAATCCCAGGGGTTGGAAGTGTCAACGGAGGCCGTTGCCAATCTGCGCGCCCAGTACAATCTCGATCAACCACTGCTGATTCAATACGTTCGCTGGATCGGTGGATTCCTGGTGGGCGACATGGGGTACTCGTATCTGTTTACTCGCCCCGTATCCGAGCTTGTCTGGGAGCGCCTCGGTTACACTCTCATGATCACCGTGTCGTCATTGATCTTCACCTGGGCCATCGCGATCCCCGCGGGAATCTATTCCGCCGTGCGCCAATACTCATTCGGCGACTACCTGATCACCACGATCATGCTCGTTGGGCTTGCAACACCCAGCTTCCTGTTGGCACTGATGGCGATGTATGCCGGATATGAGTTCTTCGGCATCAGCATCGGAGGACTGTTCTCACCAGAGTACCGGGACGCGCCGTGGTCGTTTGGCAGACTCTTAGATTTCCTGAGTCACCTGTGGATTCCAATGGTTGTCCTGGGTCTGGGTGGTACCGCATCAACCATGCGGATTCTGCGTGCCAACCTCCTTGATGAGCTCAGTAAACCTTACGTGGTGACGGCGCGTGCGAAGGGCGTCAAGCCCATGAAACTACTCTTCAAGTACCCGCTACGGATCGCGATCAACCCGTTCATCAGCACGATTGGTCTGCTCATGCCCGCGCTGATCTCCGGCGAGGCCATTGTCTCCATCGTGCTAGGGTTACCGACGATTGGGCCGGCACTGATCCAGGCGCTCATTGCGCAGGATATGTACCTTGCTGGAAGCTTCCTGATGCTACTCGCCGTACTGACCGTCCTCGGCATGCTGCTCTCTGATCTGCTACTCGCGTGGGCGGACCCAAGGATTCGTTATGAGTGAGGTTGCCAATCAAGCGACTCCCGCTGTCGTGACAGATCTTGGCACGGAGACCCTCCAGGAGATTTCACCACGCCAACTGGCATGGATCCGATTCAAGCGCCATCGACTCGCCATGATCTCCGCCGGGTTCCTGATTGCGATGTATCTGATTACGGTGTTCTGCGAATTCGTCTCGCCGTACAACACGGATACCCGCAACGTCAAAGCTATCAATGCACCACCGATGTCGATCCATTTCTTCGACGCAGAAGGCAACTTCCACCTGCGGCCATTCGTCTATAGCTATGACATGGAAATCAATGCCGACAGCTGGATGCGTGAATACAAGGAAAACACCGAAGAGATGTATCCCATCTACTTCTTTGAGGCTGGCGAGAGTTACCATATGTGGAACCTGTTTGAAGCAGAAACCCACCTGTTTGCAACGCGCGAAGGTTACATTCATGTGTTTGGAACCGATCAGCTGGGAAGAGACATGTTCACGCGGGTGTTCTATGGCGCACGTATCTCCATGTCTATCGGCGTTGTGGGGGTCATGCTGACACTGTTCTTTGGTGTGCTCATCGGCGGGATCGCAGGTTACATGGGCGGCATCGTCGACCGAGGTATCCAACGTATCATCGAAGTGTTGTTGTCTCTGCCGACTTTGCCGTTCTGGATGGCACTTTCAGCGGCATTGCCCGTTGAGTGGTCATCGCTGATGGTCTATTTCGGGATCACGATTATCCTGTCGCTTTTTGGCTGGCCAGGGCTCGCCCGTCAGGTGCGCGGTAAGTTCCTTGCACTTCGAGAAGAGGATTTTGTAATGGCCGCACGACTCCTGGGTGCTGGCCGACTTCGTGTGATCTTCAGGCATATGATGCCGAGCTTCACCAGTCACATCATCACGACAGCAACTCTCGCCGTCCCGGGAATGATCCTCGGCGAAACCGCGCTCAGTTTCCTGGGCATCGGATTAAGGCCCCCCGTGGTGAGCTGGGGGGTTTTGATGCAACAGGCACAAAACTATCAGGTCATTGTGATGACACCCTGGTTGATGATTCCCGGACTGTTCGTCGTCCTCACCGTGATCGCGTTCAATCTGCTGGGTGACGGTTTGCGCGATGCGGCAGATCCCTATAACACCGGGGGAAATCGCGACTGATGGCAGACAACCTACTTGAGATCAGAGACCTCGCGGTGGAATTCGGGACCGATATCGGAACAACCCATGCACTGAGGGAAGTCAGTTTTGACGTGCTACGTGGCAAGGTCACCGCCATCGTGGGCGAGTCAGGTTCCGGCAAGTCCGTCACTGCGAACTGCATCATGCGGTTGATCCAGCCACCCGGACGAATCACCGGCGGCAAGATTCACTTCTCACCGAACGACGCGCCCGCTTACGACATCGCTGCACTGCCTAACAAGGACCCTCGACTGCTCGATCTGCGCGGAGGTTCCGTCAGCATGGTATTCCAGGAACCCATGACGGCCTTGTCGCCTGTCTATACGGTGGGCAATCAGGTTGCCGAGGCCATCCTTTGCCATCGCAATGTGAGCAAGGAGGAGGCTTTCGAAGAGGCCGCCGACATGCTGAGACGGGTGGGTATCGACAACGTTGACCG
Source organism: OM182 bacterium MED-G24 (assembly GCA_002457275.1). GTDB lineage: Bacteria > Pseudomonadota > Gammaproteobacteria > Pseudomonadales > Azotimanducaceae > UBA7451. Next base: position 36,237 of record NTKD01000008.1, on the reverse strand, counting down.
AAGGATTCAGCAATACCCGTTTGAGTTCTCCGGCGGTATGCGGCAACGCGTTGTCATCGCGATGGCGTTGGTATGCCATCCTCAACTTCTGATCTGTGATGAACCCACAACAGCGCTTGATGTCACCATCCAGGCAGAGATCCTGACGCTGATCCGCGATCTACAGAAAGACCTCAAAAACTCCGTCCTTTTTATCACACACGATCTGGGCGTCGTTGCGCAGATGGCAGACCAGGTTGTCGTCATGTACCAGGGGCGGGTCTTGGAAGTTGGCTCGGTGCGACAGGTCCTGAAAACGCCGGTACACCCCTACACCCGTGGTCTGCTAGCAGCGATTCCCGGGCTCGCCACCAAGGGTGCGCGACTCGCCACGATCGCAAGCGTTGTCGGTGATGCCGATCTCACCACGCCGCACCCACTGATGACCCTTGCTGACGGCCGGCAGGTCAGCCTGTCTTCCGCTCAACTGGCGGACCTGGAGCTGACGGATGACTGAGCCGCTGCTTGAAGTCACGAATCTGTACAAGAGCTTTGACGGTGTGAGCGCGGTAGAGGATGTCAGCTTCACAATCAGTGCGTCTGAAACCCTGGGTATCGTCGGGGAATCCGGCTCCGGCAAGACCACACTGGCGCGCTGCGTATTGCGGGCGATCGATCCTGATCGGGGAGTCGTGCGATTTCGCACAGGCGACGACGAATGGGTCGAGCTACAGGACAAAACAGACGATGAAATGATACCCCTGCGCCAGCAGATGCAGATGGTGTTTCAGGATCCATTCTCGTCGCTCAATCCGAGAATGACGGTACAGGAAATCCTTGAAGAACCTCTCATCATTCACAACATCGGTAACCGCGGTTCAAGACGGGCAGAGGTGCTTGATATACTGGCCAAAGTGCAGCTAGACCAGGATTCTCTTACTCGCTATCCGCACGCATTTTCCGGCGGGCAACGTCAACGCATTGGCATCGCCCGGGCACTCATCCTGCGCCCTAAGCTTGTAGTCTGCGATGAATCCGTATCAGCACTCGATGTATCGGTACAGGCACAGATCATCAACCTCTTGGAAGACCTGCAGGAAGAATTCGGGCTTACCTATCTGTTTGTAGCCCATGATCTCTCGGTGGTGCACCACATCTGCGATCGGATTCTCGTGATGCATCGTGGGCGAGTCGTGGAACAGGGTAGTGTCCAGGAGGTTTTTGAGGACCCCCAGGAGGACTACACCCGGTTATTGCTCTCTGCGATTCCTTCGCCTGACCCCGATGAACCACTCAATCCACTCGACAGGAAATCACTTGGGCTCTAGGGAAGCCACGTTAGCGTCCTAGTTGGCGCTGGGGAGGTTCAACAGCACGTTCTCACCACCCCCCAACAGTGTTGTTGGGTATTTTCCATCCCATTGTTTGACGCTGTTGTACTGGATCAGTTCACCTGTCACCGATCTCGCCAGCAGCTCATTCGCCTTGGCCTGGGCCTGCGCTTCAATTTCGATTCGGTAGGCTTCCGCATCCGCCTGCGTGCGTTTCGCGTTAGCATCGGCTACCGCAGCCTGTTCACGCGCCTGGGCCTGTTTCACCTGTTGCTGCGCCTGTTGCTCAACAATCTGAAGCTGCGCTTTTTCCCTCTCCAGCTGCTCCTGGCGCTCTTTGGTCTGAACCACCGCGGTGGTAACCACAGGCGGGAGCGTGATATCCCGGAATAGCACCGCGTCCACAATCACTCCCTTTTCATAGAGGTATTCGGTCAGACCTACTTCCATCGTGGTCTGCAACTCAAGTTGAACGGTATCGAGATAGAAATCCTGAGACTGTTGAACAGTCTTCCCTGCTTCCCGCAGCAGAGAACGTACCTTCGGTGTGATGTGCTTCGAGAGCACATCATCGAGTCTACCTGTTTCCTTCAGGATGGTTGGTGTACGACTGCCGTCCAACCGAAATGTCACGGAGACATCCATCGATGTCTTCAACTTATCCTGACTCGGTACCTGAACCCCCTCCCACGTGAATGTCTGTGCCCGCAGATCAAATTCCGTGAAATTAAGCAAAGGATTGACGATATGAAAACCCTCTCCGAGTGGTTCCACCTGCACCTCACCAAAGAGCGTTGCTACCTTGTTGTGTCCCGCACTGATAGTCGTGTAGCAGTTGAATAGAACGAGCAGCACCGCTAGCCCCGCCACAATCCCACCAATTTGTTTTTTCTGGCCCATTCGTCTCTCCTCCCCCTGCCATAGTGCCAAGCACTATATCGACGTCTTGGTTTACTTTATGTTTCGTTAAATATCACAGTCGTTGTGACGATTTATGATACACAAATGTCAAAAGACATAGAACGAACAAAGCACACACAAAGAACGGGAGTGAAGGTCGACGCGAAGCGGAGGAATCCAATCAATGAGTGATAACGACAGCCTCCTAACCATGGAACAGGCGATTAATCGACTTTCCACAACACGTTCCACGTTCTAACGCTGGTTACGTTCAGACCGCATCAGAGGCCGTAAAGTCGGTCGTCAATGGCGTTTCACCGAGTCAGACGTATCTCGCTTTCTGCATGGTGAGGAGCCCTCGATCGAGTTCCCGAACAGCGATGAGTTGATCAGAACATTGTTCGTCGCCAGTGGTCACACTGAAGACATCCCCGACGGGCCGTCGGGCCCAGTTCGGGTCGTCAATGCGATGCTGCTTTGCTGTATCCGAATGGTTGCCAGCCATTTGTTTCTCGACGCTGACCACAACACCGGACCAAGCATTTCGTTAAGGATCGACGGCCTGGTTCGCGAAATCACGCGATATGACACCAGAGCGCACAAACCGCTGATCGAAAGAATCCAGCAGATGTGGCAAATAATCGTCAACGAGACCCAGATACCTCAGGATGGGCGTTTTCGAATGAATATCGGGTCCGAAACCGATCGCTGGCTCGATTTTACCGTCAGCACGTTCCCCGCGACCCACAGTGAATCCTGCACAATCTCTATCCGAGATCCAGCAGCTACCCATATCGGGTTCGATGCACTGGGTCTGGCTAACGGCAATCTGGCGCGTGTTGAAGCATCCCTTAGTCACAATAGTGGGCTTTATCTGATTGGTGGTCCTGCAGGCAGCGGTAAGACCGTGTCTGCCTATTCGATTCTCAATGTACCGAACACGCCGGAGCGGCGCGTACTCAGTATCGAAGATCCTGGCGCTGGGATGCCCGTCGAGAATGTCGTACAGGGCGTGGTGAATCTGCAGAAGATGAAAGATAGGACCGCTCAAGTCAGCGCCGCCGTCCGGCAGAGCTATGATGGTCTGCACGTATGTTATACCGGTTCATCAGAGGCCCTTGCTGAATTGATGGAAGGCGGTTTGTCCAAACATGTTATTAACACCATGCATTTTCAAGACGCTATTTCAGGTTTGATGCTCGTCGCAAACTGGGTGGATCTGGATCGCCTCACCGGGGATGGTGTCGCGCTCATCACTGCACAACGGCTGGTACGCAGACTCTGTACCGAATGTCGCGGAACCGGCGGACCTGACAGACAAGGATCAGGAACTCATACAGACGGAAAGCAAGATCAATGAACTCAAACTACTCGGCGACCGTTTCCATCGAGCAGTCGGCTGTGAACACTGCCACAGTGGACACAAAGGTCGTATCGGGATTTTTGAAGCCCTGGTCCCCGACCAGGCTCTCTATGATGCAATGATGCAGGGTGGCAGCTAGGACGAACTGCGTGCCGCTGCAATCTCCAGCGGCATGGAGACCCTGGTGATGGATGGCCTTCGTAAAGCCTGTCAGGGATTGATCAGCCTGCAGGAAGTCCGGCGTGTCACCGCAGACCTTCAACCGGCCAGATCATTTGGAGGTTGGAGGTTGGGGGTTGGGGGTTGGGGGTTAACGGTTGGACCCGACTCACTCACGACACGATGTGATCACTTGTCATACTTGCGTTGATCATGAACGCGAGGCTGAACATCCAGCCTAGGACACAAACAGCGAACGAAAGGAACAGGGTAAAAGGCACCTCACGGTCCCGGAAGTACACGAGATTCCACAGCCTGACCGTCAAGGAGAAATAACCGCCAATCGCCACCATGCAGAACGCGGTGTAGACCGCAGAGACCGCCCAAACCTAAAATACCGAAAGACGCTTCGCCACCAGATAGGCAGCCACAAAGTAGCCAAACGTTACCGTCAGCAATACCGACAACTGATAAATCAAGGTCGAATACGTGAGGAGCACCAACTCCGATAGCTCAAAGTAGCTGACATGTCGAAGCTCGGCCAGCATCTTGTCGTCTCTGAGAATCGCTTCGATCATATCGCTTGCCTGTTGGTATCCTGCCCTCAAATCGTACGCTGTCTCAGGTCCCGCCGCTACGCGATAGCCGCAACAACGCGACGCGCAACATGACGAGGGACGCGTACACCGACCACAAGCCAAGCCCCGCTTCTGCTATATTCACGCGACTTCCAAAGACTCAAGGAGACACCCATGCGTGGCCGAAATGTATTCCTCGATAGCCTGCGTCTGCATGGTGTCACCAAGATCTTTGGGAACCCGGGTACAACTGAAACCCCGATGCTGGACACATTGATCGACTATCCCGACATCGACTACATCATGCACCTTCACGAAGGAGTCGCAGTGGGTGCTGCGAACATGTATGCGCAGGCTTCAAACTCAATCGGCGTGGCAAATATGCATGTGGCGCCAGGGCTCGGGAACGCCATCGGTATGATCTATGGCGGGCTGAAAAACTCGTCGCCCATGATTATCACTGCCGGAGCACAGGACACTCGTATTCGTCTTCGCGGCCCACTGCTGGGACACGATCTTGTCGCCATGGCTGAACCCGTTGTGAAGTGGAGCGTGCAGGTAGAGCATGCTGACGAGATGGCGCTGATCATGGCTCGCGCTTTCAAGATCGCCCACCAGCATCCACCGGGTCCAGTGTTTGTAGCCCTGCCGATCAATGTGATGGAGCAGGACACGGAGAACGCCGCGTACCATTCCGGCGACCTGAGCATGGTTGGCAACGCCAGTGAAACACATCTGAAACAGGCCGCAGACCTGATCAACGCCGCCACCAGTCCCGTGATTGTGGCGGGGGATGATGTTGTTCGAGATGATGCAGGGGACGCGCTGGTAGCCTTGTCCGAGAAGGCCGGGGTTGGTGTTCACTTGGAACTGATTACAGCTCGCTTCGCTTTTCCATCAGACCACGATCACTTCCGCAACAAACTCGGACCAGACTACGCAGCTATCAACGCTGCCCTTGGCGACCACGATCTCGTAATCCTGATCGGTGGCGCATTTTTCGAAGAGGTCTGGTATGCGCCGGATTCACCATTCTCAGACAACACCAAGATCATTCAGCTGGAATCCGGTCCCGCACGACTCGCGGAGAACATGGGGATTGATCTCGGCATCGCAGGACAATTGGCCGACAGTCTTTCTAGGCTCACTGAACTCGTCGACGATGCACCTGCACGATGTCAGCGCCTGCAAGATCTCAAACAATCTGAAAACGAGGCATCCGCTGAAAGAACGGCCGTTCTGCATGATCGTGATCCGATGACCCCCTATCGCGCATTGACGGAACTGGCGGCTGCGTTGCCAGACGATGCGGTGATCGCAGACGAAAGTATCACTGCGAGTGCGGATGTTATCCGCAACTTCAAACTGGGCAGCACGCACCTGTTCTTTGGCGTCAAGGGTGGCGGCATCGGCCAGGGCGTTGCAGGGGCACCCGGGGTCGCGGTGGCTTACCCTGATCGTCAAGTGGTCTGCATATCCGGCGACGGGTCATCCATGTACAGTATTCAAGCCCTATGGACTGCCGGGCATCACAAACTCAACGTGCTGTTTGTAATCTTGTCCAACAGGGAATACCGGGTGCTCAAACACAACGTCGATCAGTACCGACGACGTTTCAATGCACAGTCGAACAAACCCTACCCCCATATGGATCTGTCCGACCCCGTGATGTCTTTCACAGCGATGGCTGATGGCATGGGAATTCCTGGGGCCCAGGTCAGCAAACCGGAAGACATTGCCGGTGCTGTTTCAGACGCGCTCGCGCACGATGGACCGTTTATGCTCGATCTGATCGTCGAGGGCCTAGAGACGCGCTAACGATCTCGCTCGGTCTGGCGAAGGGCGTAAGCCTTGACGGCTTCTTGAACCTGATCCGCCGACAGCGTCTCAAAGTTCTCGCCCCACCCGGGGGATGCCGCAAAGGGAGGGTTGTCTGTTCTCGTATAGTTGCTGATCAGCGCCCACCTGGGTGAGTTGCTCAGATTGGGCCCTGAATGATGTAACAGGTTGGCGTGGAAGAACAACACCGTACCAGGCGTCATCTCACAATAGACACGCTCGCAACATGCCAGAAGCACCTTCACGCGATCAGGATCTGCCGCTGTCTCATACTCACTCTGATGTCCCAGGCGTGAGTGATCAACCCTTCCGAATCGATGCGACCCTCGAAGCACCTCGAGACATCCGTTGGTTTTGGACGCCTCATCGATTGTTATCATAACGCCGCCCATGTCGGGTCGCAGATAATGTTCGTAGTAGTAGCCATAGTCCTGATGCCACTCCCATGCACCCAGTGTGTTCGGCTCTTTCATCATCATCTTGTGGTGGAAGTATGTGACCTGACCTCCCAGGAGCTGATCCCATGGCTCAACCAAAGCCTCATGGCGCGCGTAGGCGCTGTAGATGTCACTACGGAGCTTTGACCAGACAAAAAGTTTGGTGGGCCTTCCCTCCGCATCCAGTGATGTATACGGAAAATTCAGGAGCATCTCACGATCACAACGTGCGATATCGGAAAAGCGCTCCATCTCAGACCGTGAAAAATAGTCCCGGATCATGAGGAAGCCGTCTTCGTGGAACTGATCCACGTCTGACTGACTGAGCTGGTAGTTTGGAGCCTGTGTCACAAATTCAGAGTGCGGAAACAGCAAGGGCCCAGAAAATAGCATGGGCAGCAGCGGTATACGATAGCGATTGAGCCATACCCAACAGTCTATGGCGTGTTGTCGGCAAGCAGACAAACCTGTTCCGCTCATGCATAGTGCCCCCTCAAATATCAGCATCGGAAATCGCGTGAGCCGTTCAACACCTTCTTTCATCGCTCGCACTATGCTGTTGTCCGTACTTCTTATGAGCTGCGCCCTAACGATGGCAGGTGCTGACATGCTCGTCACGACCAGTGGACTACTTTCCGGAACCCAGGCGCCAGGTGGCATAGTCAGTTTCAAGGGTATCCGCTATGCGCAACCTCCAACGGGCCAACATCGTTGGCAGCCCCCCAGAGCATTTCGCTCAAAACGACAGCTGACTGCCACCGATTATGGTGATCGTTGCCTGCAGAGCACCCGACAACCAGCTACCGATCTGAGCGAGGACTGCCTGTTCCTGAATGTCTGGACGCCTTCAATCAGTGGACAACGGCCTGTGATGGTGAGCATCCATGGTGGCGGCTTCCGGGCTGGCTCCGGCAACGCAAGGGCACACCTTGCTGGTGAGGACATCGTCTACGTGACCATGAACTACCGTCTCGGTCCGTTGGGCTTCTTCGCACATCAAGCACTAAGACAGCAGGACGCCAACTTCGGCCTGTTGGATATCCAGCTTGCCCTGCAATGGATCCAGGACAACATCGCCGCGTTCGGTGGCGACCCCAACAAGGTGACGATCTTTGGTATATCAGCGGGGGGCATGGCGGTCAATCTGCTGATGGCGAGCCCGGATACGAAAAATCTGTTTCACGGCGCTATCTCACAGAGCGGCTACGCGACGTGGGCATTGCCGCGTTCACGTCACGCTCCTCCCGCCAGTGTTCGAGGTATGTCACAGGAACCTGCGCAGCGAGCTGAAACTCTTTCCAGGGTGCTGGTCTCCTCAATCAGTGAGGAAAGACAAACACCTCGTACCCTGAGGCGCCTGGACGGACAGAGCCTGGTCGCTGCTCTTCAAGGATTTCAACTCCCGATCGTTGACGGACAATCGATTCCCGAAGAGCCCGGTATTCGTTTCGTACGGGGACAACAACAACCCGTGCCCTACATCAGCGGAGGAAACAGCTTTGAAGGTTCGGTGATGCCCGCCTCCGGGATCTCACCGGAGGACTATCAGCGATACTGGGGGTCTGCGTTCAGGGAAGTCGCAGAACACTACCAGAACGATTTTGAGGTCAACGCAACGCAAGGTATTCGACGCATGTTCGGTGATCACCGCTACCTGCTGTCTGCACGTGTACTGACCGAAGCCATGGCGATGATCCATACGCCTGCATGGCGTTACTATATCGACCACGCGGACGAAGATCAGCCCGGTACCCGTCATGGCACCGATGGTTTCTACCTCGCATCCGGACCTCTCCTGCCGGATGAAACGACTCGGGCCATGGCAATGCGACTACGCACACACTGGCTGTCATTTGTTAGGACCGGTGCACCTGGACCGACGTGGCCCGCGCTTGACCAGCAGGGTCACTGGTACGTGTTCGATGACACTGATCGCTATGCTCCAGTTCTCGAAGATAAACTGAATATGATGATTGAGCACTTCTACGATCGAACCCGTCTCAGCCCGATGTCACTGACGCAATAGCACGCCGCTCTGATCAACGTCTCAGGCGAAAATTCTTTGAAGGTGATCAGTAGATGGAATCCGCCGCGCGGTCGCCTTCGACACCACCACATAAACCAGCGATGACAACAGGAATGCCGGGATAATCTCGTGAATATCTGACAGGCCTTCAAATTCGAAGCGAAAAAGTAGCCGCCATACAAGACAACCTGCAATACCCGCAACCATCGAGGCAAGGGCCCCCAGATCGGTACCCCACTTCAGATACAGCCCTCCGAATATCGCCGGAAAGAAACTGGCCGCAAACACTGCACCGGAAAACGCCGTCATCTCGACAATCCCCCCTGGCGGATATAGTGTCACCCCATAGAGCAGGACGCAGTATGCAACCATCGTCCAGCGCGTGTAGTTGACCACCTTGACCTCTGGTACATCGCTGACCACATCCCACATATCCTTCACAAACGCCGTCCCAACAATCAACATGACTGAGGCCAGCGATGACATACCAGCGGCGAACAACCCTGCAACACAGACCCCACTGATGATCGGGTTATCAAACTTCGCCAGCATGAACCCGACAACCTCGTCAGTATTGTTGATCAGGTACGCCGCTTCTTCTTCAGTCGCCATACCATGCACGAGCGCCCCAAGACCCATCACACAAATTAGCGAAATACCGAGAAAGACCGGCGTCCAGATCATTGCAAACTTCATGCTGCGGGCATTATCAATCGAATAGAATCGAATCAGGCATCGCGGCTCCGCGATCTGTTTCATGCCTACGGCAAGACCAATCCCAAGGATGTAGAAGAAGGATACGAGCGCGCTAAAGGTCACGAGACCGCCTCCCATCGGCTCGCCGGTCCTGGCGACGTGCGCGGTATCGCTGATTCTAAGCATCAGATCATCGACGCCACCGACGAAAACGAACGGTAACGTCACCATGATGATAGCGACCGCGAACATCATGATGCCCTGCACCGCATCAGTCCAAAGCACGCTATACATCCCTCCGAATACCGTATAAGCGCAGGTCACAAACACAATAGCGGCCGTTCCAAACGCATATGGGATATCGAGCACAGAGGTTATGACATGACCCAGTCCCTTGGTGATACCCACCATATACCAGAGGGTCGCAAACAGGATTACAAAGGCGCTGAGCAGCCTGATGGCACGTGCGAAATCGCTCTTGTATCTGAAGTAGAAATAGTCCGGGATCGTGACGGACCCAAGGCGTGCGGTCTGTTTGCGCATCCGTGGCCCCAGAACCAGCCAGGAGATGACGCAGAAAAACGCCCAGAAGAGCCCGACCCAAGCCCACGAGAGGCCAAACTGAAACGACTTCCCAGCCTGACCAATATAGGTGTTGGTACTGGCAAACGTCGAGAAAAACGCGAGCGACACAACCCACCCCGGTATCTCACGCTTGGCGACGTAGAACGACTCTACGCCTTCCTCCGCCCGCGCACGAAAATACCAGCCGACCCACAGGCAGAACACCAGATAGATCGAGGTCAGTAGCAGCACTATCCAGTGCTGCGAGAGGTAATCAACCATCTGCGTCGTCATCCAGCGTCACATCCATGCGCCACACAATGATCGCATTGACCGCGATGATTATCAGAATGCCCCAGTAGGGCAGGCTTGTCATGAAATCCATTCGTCGCTACCCGTGGATACGCACAATTTGTTTCGAAAATGGGGTCACCGGCAGCACAAAAACTCACCTGGCACGATCAACATACCTACAACCTTCCGCCACCTTGTCCCAGCCCTCGACGATTTCAAATTCGATCCCGTTGCCCATAGGATTCTTCGAGCCACATTACAGCACGGGCTCCGTAGTGGTTCCAGCATCTGGCTTAGAGCGACTGCCTAAAGCGATTGCGAGTCCCGTTAGTCGAGCTTTTCGCCACCCAATGGACTCGGCTGCTCCGGTTCCGCCGGATCATCGTGCAGAGACTCTTCATCAGCGTCATTCCAGTCTAGTTCTGCAATCGCTTTCACCTGATTGACATCGCTGAGGGTAGTCTCACCGGAGAGCTCTTCCGCAGCTTCTGCGTCCTGAAACTGAAGTTCGTGTAACGTGTGGTAGATTCCTCTCTTCGCAAGCAATTCTTCATGGGTACCGTGCTCGTGCACGACCCCATGATGCAAGACTAGGATTCGATCACACTCGCGGATTGTCTGTAGTCGGTGCGCAACCATGATCGATGTTCGCCCCTCAGTCAGCTTGTGCAACGCATCCTGAATCACCAACTCTGTCGCGGTGTCAATGCTCGCTGTCGCCTCATCAAGCACCAGTATTTCAGGGTCAGCAGCCAGCACACGGGCAAACGCCAGCAGCTGTCGCTGGCCCTGTGACAAAGATTTACCCCGCTCTCCCAGCTCCGATTCATATCCCTCCGGCAATTGTTGAATGAACCGATGCGCATTGACCACTCTGGCCGCCCACTCAGCACGTTCATTAGTGATATCCGGATTACCAAGTGTAATGTTGTCCCGAACGGTGCCGGAGAAGATATGGAAGTCCTGTAGCACCACACCCACTCGTCGATGTAGTTCGTGACTGTTGATCTGGTTCACATCAACGCCGTCCAGAAAAACCATGCCGTCCTTGAAGTCGTAGAACCGCATCAACAACCGAATGATCGTGCTCTTACCTGAACCTGTTGGACCGACAATCGCCAGTTTCTCACCGGGTTCAATACGAAAGGAAACGTCCTTCAGGATCGGATCATGAGCGTAATATCCAAAATCCACATTGCGGAACTCCACCTCCCCGGCAAGACGTTCTGGCAGTCGCGCCGGTTGTTTTGGTTCATGCAGGGCTTCCTCCCAGTCGATCGCCTGGAAGATGCGCTCACCAGAGGCCATGGACCGAAACAGCACATTGAACTGCTGTCCGAGGATCACAACTGGTTGCACCATCAGGTTGATCAGATGCGTAAACAAAACAAGTGCGCCGAGCGAAATAGATTCCTGTACCACAGTTCCACCGCCGTACCAGACAATACCCGCGGTCGCCATGCTAGCCAGGGAGTTGTTGAAGTTTTCATACAACACTTCGTAGTTGATAGCCCGGAATTCCTGCTGACGATTCTCCTTGTTTCGTTCCCCGTACTGCTCGATGTTCAGCGCTTCGCGACCTGACAATTGAACGACGTCGATTCCAGACAGGTCCTCCTGCATATACTGGTTCAGCGATGACACCGAGTCCCTGATCAGTCTGAAAATACGCGACATCACGATTCTGAATGCATACGTACCCACCGCGGCGACCGGAAGGGTGACAGCGACCACCATGGTCAGTTCAATACTGATGTGTAGCATCAGGAATAGCGCCAGGAAAAACGGTACAAATTCCCCAACGAGCATACCGAACCCGGTCAACAGAGCAAACAGATTCTCAACGTCGTTACTGACCCGTGTCATCACCCGCCCAACAGAGACGTGATCATAAAAGGCGATAGGCTTATTCTGCAGACTCGCAAACAGGTCCATACGAAGATCACGTAGTGCCTTCAGGGAACTGCTAACGAGTGTCAGTTGGTGCAGGAACATCAGTACGGCGTGGCCGATGTGCATCACGATATAGATCACACCCGCCGCAACCAGCAGATCCACCGACAAGGTATCGGCCAACCAGTGCGTCAGGTCGACAAGTCCATAATCCGGCAGGTCATCACCCGCAGCAGACGGCAACAAAATCGTGTCAATCAGTACCCGCCCTGTAACAACTGGCAACAGTACAGAGGTGGTCGCACCAAGCAGGACAAACGCAATACTGACGCCGAGTGTGATGCGATAAGGACGCATCCACTTCAACAGGCGCCCGAACAATCGAAAATTGAGTGCCTGGTGCGTCAGTTCAACATCGAACGCGGAATAATCTCGTGGCGGAGACTGCTTTTTCTGCTCACTCATGCCGTCACCTCGTCATCTTCGAGGTCCTGCAACAATCGGGCTTTTCGTTCGTGATCCGCATCCTGGTCGCTTTGAATCGCGGCCAGGTCTGCGTAATACCCGCCCAACGACATCAGCTCGTCGTGGGTACCTGATTCACTGATATGCCCGTTGTCGATGATGTAAATCCGATCGGCATGACGTGCGGTTGATACACGGTGCGAAATCAGAACTGTGGTTTTGTCGGAGCGCAGGCGAGCCAGACCGGAAAGTATCCGCTCTTCTGTCTCGGTATCCACAGCGGAAAAACAATCATCGAGTAGCAGTACCGGTGATTGGCGTACAAGGCCTCTTGCCAGCGTGGAGCGTTGTTTCTGTCCCCCGGACAGTGTTTGACCGCGTTCCCCGACCATGGTCTCCATGCCGTCAGGAAACTCTCTGATACTGCCGGCAACACCGGCGGCCTCAGCAGCGTCCCAGAGCTGCGCTTCATCACGTCCCGGTTGGTCGTATGTCAGGTTCTCCCGCAGGCTCGTAGAAAACAGAAACGGATCCTGAGGCACCAATGTCGCAATCCTGCGTAGATCTGTTAGTGGAATGTCACACACATCATGATCGTCGACATAGACGGAACCCCGTGGGGTGTTCACCAACCTAACCACGCCCTTCAGAATTGTGGACTTACCGGATCCCACACGACCCAGGATTGCGACAGTCTGTCCGGCATTGACCTCGATATTGACGTTCTCAATCGTCGGTCTTGCGGCACCCGGGTGCCAGAACGACAGTTCCTTGATGGTGAGATCACCGCGCAGATTGTCTGGCAGCCTAGCGTCGTCGCTATCACGTACCTCGGGTTCCGTGTCCAGAACCTCAAAAATCCGTTGGGTTCCCGACGCGGCCGCGGTAAACATCGACAGTGTCATACCGATATGTCGAATTGGCCAGATCACCATCCACATGTAAGCCGCGAATGCTGTATAGGTACCGATAGTTATCTCACCGCGCAGCGCCAACGCACCGCCATAGAAAAACAGAACCGCAGGAGCAGCCGAACTCAGAATGGGCATGATCAGGGCAATCCAGGCATTGAAACGGCTCGCCCGGTAGACCTTCTTTACATAGTTTGTGGAAACCGTGTGGAACCGTTTGACTTCCTTTTGCTCCTGGGACATCGCTTTGATTGTCCGGATGCCATTCAGGTTCTCCTGGGTAAAGTTGGTGACCTCCGCCATGGCCTCCTGTTGATCGCGATAATAGGGGAACATCATGCGAGCCATGATGAAGCCCACCACTGCGACCACAGGCAGCGGAATAATCACCCACCGAGCCAGTTCTGATGAAAGGTCAAACATGAAGTAGAGACCCGCCGAAATTGTGAACACAAAGAGAATCATGTCTACCCAGCCAAACGAGACCACCATGCGTACCATATTGATGTCGTTGATGGTCCTGGACATCAGATCCCCAGTACTGAATCTGTTGAAAAACCCTGGCCCCTGGTGCTGGATGTGGCTGAACACGCGCTTGCGCAGGTCGTAAGCGACACCAATTGAAACGCGACGCATGATTCGGCGTGAGAACACAAAAATGATGAACCGCAACACCACAATCACCAGGATGCCTATCGCGGGCCATGAGAAATTCGGTTCAATCGTATCGTCTGCCAGGCTGTCGATGGCAGTTTTCATCATCAACGGGACGATGGCGTCAAGAATTCGGGTCAGCAACAATCCGAAGATTGCGGCGACCAGCACCCATGCATAATGTTTGAAATAGGTTCCCAGCCGAGCGAGGTGTCCGAGCTGTTTGAACGACGAGCGTTCGCGTTTCTGATAGTGGTCCATAGGGTCCTGCCGGCCAGGTTGCCTGGATGACAGCGTAAGCTAATTCGAGAGGTGAATAAAAATGCCGCGCTGCAGACTATGAAATCTGCAGCGCGGCATTATATAGAGTCACAACGCGGACGGCACGCCGTCTGTCCGCTCAGTCGGTCACACGTGATACGGTCTCTAGTAGTCCTCGCCTCGAGGAGCACGTTCCACGCCGGTCTCCTGACGTGCCTCACGCAATTCCTGACCTGCCAGTTTCGCCATCCAGGCGGTATCACTACCCAGCATCACCATGTCAAAGCCATGCTTCAGCCAGCGTTTCGTGAATTCCAGGCTACCGGTATGTGCGCCCACATGAATGCCATGCTTTCGAGCAGTGTCGTAGATGTGATGGACAGTTTCGACGTGTTTCGGATCGTCATTGTCACCGCGAGGCGGCAGTCCGATGGCATATGCGAGATCGGACGGTCCAATGTAGACCGCGTCCAGACCGGGCGTGGAACAGATCTCATCGAGATTCTCGAGTGCTTCCGCGGTTTCGATCATCGCGATGACGGCAATTTCGTCGTTGGCATGTTGTACATACCCGCGACCACCGTACATCCCCGCACGAATCGGTCCCATCGAACGCATGCCATCGGGTGGATATCGGCAAGCAGCGACCGCTTTCTCAGCTTCTTCTCGATTGTTCACAAGTGGGACGATGACGCCGTAGGCACCAGCATCCAGCACCTTCATCATGATATAGGGTTCGTTCCAGGGGACTCGAACAAATGGCATCGTATCTGAAAGGGATATTGCCGGTAGCATGTCCCGCACATCGTTGTAGTCCAGCAGACCGTGCTGCATGTCCAGGCACAACCAGTCAAAACCGGTCCGGCCCATCATCTCTGCCACGTAGACCGAGTCACAGGAAATCCAGCCGCCGATGGTCTGTTTGCCATTTTTCCAGGCGTTCTTCACGCTATTTGGGCGCATAAGGCTCTCTCGCTTGCTCCTTCAGGGAGCGGGCATCATCTGTGAATGGAAAAGACAGGTCAAGTCGGTGAACCGGCGACAGAACGCCAGTCCCGCGCCTCAGCCCGATTGGTTATCAACACCGAAAAACATGCGGGCTATTCCGACAGGTAGAATGTACTCAGCTCATCTGGGGATGACAGCAGGAATGTGGGACTCTCCAGGAGCAATTCTTCCTTTGCGCCGTATCCCCACAACACACCGGCCGACGGCAGACCATTCAACGCCGCCGCCACGAGATCGAACCGCCGGTCCCCGATCATGATCGCCGGGCCACTTACGGTACCCGCATCCAGCAAACGACCGAGCTGCATATCCTTGGTGAGTCCGATGTCACCGCCACTGACAAAATCAAAACACTCGATCAGATCATGTTGCATCAACACACGTTCTACGAGATCAACCCTCTTGGTTGAGCACACACCCATCGTGACACCCTCATCGAGCAACTCGGACAATGCACTGACGATACCGTCATAGAGTATGTTCTCAGCGAAACCGACCTCAATATAGCGCTCGCGATATTTCTCAATCAGCTCGCCAATGAAATCAGGATCCTCAGTCTCGGTCAGAATAGCAATGGACTCATCCAGTGGTGGACCAATATGGGGTCGAAGGTCGTCCTCGCTCACCGGATCAAGACCAAAATAGTCAAACGCATAGTTGATGGAGAGCGCAAATCCCTTGAGCGGATCGCTCAAGGTGCCATCCAGATCAAATATCAATATTGGTGTTGTCAAACTGATGGACTCCGAAAAATCTGCGTGGGTCCTTCCGGCGGCCCGGATCGCCCTTCCTCAAAACGGCCACCCGTATAGTACTCAATCACCCGCCGCCAGAAAGTCGTCGCACCTGTATTTTCTTTCTCCTGCGCAACGCACAGCTCACCGGGAAACGCATCAAACAATAGACACGCCGCACGTTCTCCTATCCCAGTCCTGCGATAGGCTCGCATCACAAAGAACTCAGCCATCTGATAAACGTGTTTGGCTTGATCGTCTGATGACATAGATCGAATTAACGCAAACTCGCAGGGAATCTCTCCGCTGAAAAAGAGACGGGGATATCGACCATCTTCCCGCTTGTACCGAATCAGGAGGTCATAATCGAACCGTACTTTGGGACCCGCTTCCTCTCCCGTAAATTCACTCAGGTCGTGAAGATACAGATGCAACGTCCGTTCCGGAATGGGACGCTGCTGCTCCGAAGCCACCCGGATATCCAACATCAGTTTTGATCAGCTCCTGCCAGACGCCCTGAGCTGATCCAGCATGCCGGTTTCGGCGTTGACCCACCATTGATTGCCATCAGGGTCCGTCGTAGTGAAGCTATAGGCAACAACAGATCTCTCCGGTCCCTGGGTGGTATCGGCACCAGCTGCAACTGCCTTTGCATGAATGGCGTCTACCGCAGACTCGTCGTCCAGTCGCAAAGAGATTCCTGAAGGACCCATGCCCTGGAATGTATCGCGAGTGACGTTCAGGGAGGCTTTGCCGCGGGTCTCGCCCTGCCATTGCCAATGCAGCTCAATGTGCTCTGCGATACCGTTCTCGTCGTTAGCGCGCCAGGACTGAACCAGGCCTAGCGCATCGAATGCCCAGCCCGCAAACGTCGCCACATCGGACGACCAGATCAGCGGAAACACCTTACAGGTTGGACTGGCCATCGCCGTTGTCAGGCCTCCCGCTTTTTACGCATGAATATTGAGGATATCAGCCCAATGATTATTCCCAGGATGACATTCCCGGCGATGCTGGACAAAGCTGTCACCAGCGGTCCACTCATCGCACGGCTCATCGATAGCTGTTCTTCGATCTGTTCTTCGGTCATACCCATCTCACGCATCTGTGCTGCGCCAGCTTCAATGGAGCGCTCCACGACGTCCGGATCAATCACGGTCATATAGATCACGGTGTAGATCGCACCGACGATGCTCAGGTAAAGCGTGGTGACGACCGCGACGCCCAATGCCTCGCCATAGTCCACAGGTGGCTGTTCGGAACTTCTGTAGCTCAGCTGCGCCCAGATCATGGTACCGATGAGCACCAGAATTCCTACGACGGCATTCGACCAGTGGTCCGCCATCCCTACGAAGGAGAACGCCAACGATAGAACACTGACGACGACACCCCCGATGACGCCATATCGCAGACAAAACGCAAAAATGGATGTCTCATCATCAAGATCAGCACCGGGTGGCTGGCTTTTGTTATCACTCTCAGACATAGGTCACTCCCCTCAGTTTCCCTGTTGAAAAACCATTAATACACCGATGCATTGCCGATGCAACAAAGTCGCGCGTCCAACGGCTGCCAACCGTCGTTCAGGCCGAAGCCATCTGGTCCCGGACCCGCTGAGTCAGTTCATCATCCGTGGTGATGGCAAACAGCCCGGCTGGCCCCATGATCTTGTGCACCATCAGGTTATCGAGCTCCTTGCACTCACGCGCAGTCAACTGATGCGGTGCATCACTTGCGAGGAACGTCTTATACATGTTCGACGTGTCCATGAATGGAACGATGAAACCGGGGATAAAAGCCTGAATCATCGCACCCCGTTTTCGATCCGTATTGTTCACTCCAGCCCGGTGCCAGGTTCGGGAGTCATAGAGGACCATTGAACCAGGTGGCGCCACAATCACGTCGGTATCCGGACCACCATAAGGCAAGCCGTGTTCAGCCCGGTAACCCCTGCGGATCGTGTGATTGGTGATACCCCACTCATCAGGTGGCGCTGCGTTCGAGGCATGACTACCCAGTTTGAAGAGAGTCGCGCCGTTCTCCTGCGTAAACTCGGAGATACAGGTGTTTCGTTGCATGCCCAGCACCAGGTCGCCAGACGGCACCGGCACGCGATCCCCAGTGCCCCACAGATAAGGGAAATCGGTGTGCCAACCCTGCACTTCCCGTTTGCCATCGTCACGGGTCAACGCCGAGACGCCAGGGGGATGCCCCAGCTTGACGTCGCGCGTTTGCATATACTCACGCATCAACCACATCGAGATCGGCTCCACCGTCACCTTCGTCATGGCTGGGTGGACGATGGGATTCACACGTTCTGGCTTCTCATTCTCATAATCATCCACGCATCCAATCCGTTGAAGATCATCAATGACGCTGGGCGACAGGATGCAGGTCAGCGATACCCAACCCTGCTCACGCAGCTCCGCCAGATACTCTGAAGGCAATCGTTCCGGACCGTGGTTGACCATAAACGTGGCGCCTTCTCCGGTACTGCCATCGTCACCGACAGGAGCGCCATCCAAGGTGAGTTCGGTCGTCTGTTCAATCGCGGTACTGGTTGCGTTCAGAGCGACGTTGGCAACAGCATGCTGAAATCTGGATCCAGAGACCTGCCAGATCGCGGCATTGTTCACATAGCCCTGGGTGGTGAGCTCACCTGCTTCATTGACGCAAAGCCAATCACCATTGGGCGCGTTCAGGTAGGAATAATGTTCACCCGTAGCCTCTACGCGCACCACAGTAGATTCATACACTGGTCGAGACATCATCATTTCCCGTTGCTCTTCGGATTTTGGCGCATTGTACACCTGTTCGCATTGTGATCGCGGGCATACATCATCCACCTGAAAGCGCAAACGGCTCATCGAGCCTCGGCCATCGGTTCAGCCGCGGCAAGACCGAAACGTCCTCGATCAGCTGAGTCAGCGTGAGTAGCAAACTCCTGTTGAGTTCACGCCACCGGAGATCGTCCATGTGATGATGCAAGGGTACATCGGTGCGCAGAATCGACAGGTCACGATACAAAATGGCTTCATCGCGACGTTCGAGCAGCATCGATGCCATCGAGCTACCGCCACGAATGTCGTCAGACCATTCTCCTGTGGCAATAATGATCGCTTCAACATTCGGATAGCGATTCAGCAAGGCCGCCGTCGTCTTCTGACCAAACCCGGTACCCCAGGCAAACCGTCAGACCCGTCTCCGACAAGTGCCAGGTATTCAGCGAAACGGGCGGGTTGGACGCCGTAGCGAGACCGGACATCTTCGGCGGTTTGCACCGTCCGGCGACTACGGTTCCACAGGCTTACTTTGTCATACAAACACTGACAGAAATCCTGGTCGCTGGAAAAGATGACAATCCGTTCCACATGATCGGCATACTGCAATGCGGCACTCGCAATCACATCATCCGCCTGAACCCGGGTCATCGGCCACAACGTCATCCCCAACGCTCGCACAACATCCAGAGCCAGCGGATACTGGCTTCGGAGGCGGGCCGATTCCGAGCGGTCATTGGCCGCTGTCCGACTGACCATGGCATCAAAGGCGACGGCCACGTGCGTCAGATCATCTGTCTTGAGTGACGACACCAGCGTCTGCAGCAATCCCCGGATTGCATCCACTTCTCGACCCTGGATATTGGTGTGTGATGGCGTCGCCTTGAACCAGCGGAAGAGCTTATACGTGACATCCACGAGATAGAGAGTGTTCCTCCGCATGGGACCAGTGTCCACGCGATTGGCAGGAGGATCAATCCATGACATGTACAGACTGTCGTGACAGCTTCCATTCAATAGGATCCAATTCTAAGGTGGCCTGTACCGAAAACGAGGCCAAGACATGTGTGATGAAGATACCGAACAGGACGCGCAAACCTTCAGCAACAGCCTGTCACGTCGGCGTTTCAGCGCGCTTGCGAGCGGCGCCGCCGTGAGCCTGCTGGTTCCACCCCTCAATGCTTCGAGCAAGAGCGGTGGCGCCGAGCTTGTTGAAAATGACGTGACGGTGACGACACCAGACGGTGAATCGGACTGTTACTTTGTACATCCCGCCGAAGGCCGACATCCGGGTGTCATTCTCTGGCCGGATATCTAAGGACTCAGGTCAGCGTTCAGATCCATGGGACAACGGCTCGCAAGGTCCGGCTACGCGGTGCTGGTCGTGAACCCCTACTACCGGGGATGCCCGCATTCCCGTACTGGGCGAGGGTGCGTCGCTCCGCGATCCTGAGGTTCGGGGAAAAATCTTTCCCCTAGTACAGAAGTTAACGCCAGGCGTACAACGCGTCGACGGTGCCGCCTACGTCCAATACCTGGATTCATCCGATGCGGTCGACGCCAGGAAGCTGATCGGCAACATGGGCTATTGCATGACCGGTTCATTTGCGATGCGCACCGCGGCCGCGGAGCCTAAACGTATCGGTGCCATTGCGTCGTTCCACGGCGGAGGACTTGTCACCCATCGGGAAGACAGCCCCTATCGAACCATCAGGGATTCAAAAGCGGCCGCTTTGATCGTCATTGCGGACAATGACCACGAATAGGAACCTGGGTCCCCAGGAAGCACTCCGCAAAGCTTATCAACGCGCCGGACTAATCGCCGCGATTGAGGTATACAAGGGCGCCATGCACGGATTCTGCGCGCTGGATTCACAGGCCTACCATGAGATCCAGGCCGAAAAAGCCGGGGGCGACTACTTTATATGTTCCATCGCTACCTGATCTGACAAGACAGCTAGGGAGAACCTAGCCAAAGGCGCCGCTTTTTCTCATTGCCTCAATGTCATCGTCTGAGTAACCCAGCTCTTGCGCCACTGCGGAATTGTCAGCACCAACGTCAGGTGCCTTGAAATTGACCTCACCGGGTTCATGCCGGAATTTGATGGGAATCCCCAGATGTTCGTGACCACGGTCGTCGGTGATCACCATTTCCCGTGCACGGACCTGGGGATCATCCATCGCTTCTCTCAGGTTGTTGACCGGTGCAAACGCTGCATCGACATCCTCAAACCAAGCGATCCATTCCGCCTGTGTTCGTGTTTTGAAGGTCTCTCGAAAAAACTCTCGCACAGGTTCCTGGTTCGGGCCTGGTGGTGGCTCACACAGAGGAATCAGATCCGGACGTTCAAGCTTGTTCAGGACCGCTTCCGCAAAATGGATCTCTGATGCACCGAGTACGATGAAGCGTTCGTCCTTTGTCTCATAGATGTTGTACATCGCGTAACCCCCCCAGATCCGTTCATCCTTGACCATCGGCGGGGACTTATCGGCAAATACAGCGCCCATCGAATTGGGCAAACTCGCGATCAGGGAGTCCATCATGGCGAGGTCAATGTAGTCGCCCTGTCCCGTGGTATGTCGACGCAACAGGGACATCACCACAGCGGACAACCCCATCATGCTGGTCAACATATCAGCCGCAGGAACGGCCGGTATGGCGGGTTTGCCATCAAATCCCAGATTGACTGAGACCACCCCAGCGTAAGCCTCGGTGGCAAGATCATGGGCAGGCTTTTTTACGTATGGACCCGTCTGACCAAAAGCAGACAGGGAGGCGTACACCACACCCGGATTGATCTCCGCGATGGTCTCATAGTCCAGTCCAAGCCGATTGATGACACCTGGCCGGAACGCTTCGATCACAACGTCGGCGCGTTCTGCAAGCTTGAGCGCCATCGCGCGACCCGCATCGTTTTTAAGGTCCAGCTGCACGCTGCGTTTACCACGGTGAGTATTGGCAAAATAGACCGATACACCATCCCGCTTCGGTCCGATCTCCCGATTAGGTTCGCCGCCACCCCGTACCGGTTCCAGCTTGATCACTTCTGCGCCCTGGTCTGCCATCATCTGGGTCAGTAGTGGACCCGGCAGAAACAACGACAGGTCAAGTACGCGCACCCCTTCGAGCTTCATCTACATATCCTGTTTTTTGCAGGTCGGAAGTTTGTCATTGAACGAGTGATCAAGACAATGATCAGAGGGAATTGCGCTAACGGGCACGTTCACCTATCGTCGAGCGCTCATTCATCCCCAGAGGTTCCCATGAAACCAGTTTGTCTTGTAATCGGCGCAGGCGCCGGTATCGGTGGCACCGTTGGAAAACGCTTTGCGGCGGAGGGCTACCATGCCGTTCTGTGTCGCCGTAGCGATCAGGACGGTCTCGACAGACTGGTTGGCGACATCGAAGCGGAGGGCGGCAGCGCCAGCGGTTACCTTTTGAATGCCGTTGATGAAGGTAGTATCGAAGAACGAGTCGCTGACATCGAAGCAAACATTGGGCCCATTGAAGTCGTCATCTTTAACCTGGGTGCACAGATCGGGAACCGTCCCCTCGCAGAGACCAGTTACAAAGTCTTTGAACTTGGATGGCGGATCGCAACATTTGCCCTGTTCCGGCTGGCTCAGTGCGTCTGCCCGAAGATGGTGGAACGGGGAAAGGGGAGCATTCTGGTGACATCCGCGACCGCTGCGATGCGGGGCAACAAGGGGCAACACTCCCATTCTGCGGCCATGGCAGGACGACGCTTGCTGTGTCAGTCCCTGAACGCAGAATTCGCGAGCCAGGGTATTCATGTGGCCCACATCGTGGTCGATGGTTCCGTTGACGCCCCCGACACACTGGGCAAGATGATCGGCGAAGAGCAATTCAAAAAGCTCAGGGAAACCAAGGGAGCCGAGGACGGACTGATGCTGCCGGCAGAAATCGCCGACACGTACTACCATGTGGCTACACAACATCGATCCACCTGGACATTCGAGATGGATCTACGGGCCTTCTCCGATCAGGCCTGGTGGAACCACTAGCTAATAGGCGATATCAACCACGACCATACCTTCTGTCATCAGGGGAACCTGGTCGACGGTGGCCCCATGGTGATCAATGACCGCATTCGGGCCATAGCTGATTCGCCCATCCCGGGTGCCGGTCACATCGGATGAGACCAGCAAGATGCCCTTGTCCCTGCATCGCTGTACTCGAATGTCATTGTGCGCTGTTTTGAGTCTCTCCGCTTTTGCAAACGGCGTGATGTTGTTGCAGGGACATACGAGGATTCGGGCTCCTTTACTCACCAGTGGCTAAACTGCAGTATTGAAGTTCACAAATGTTGATCCCCACGATCTGGCCCGAAACCTCAAATGTCGGACGTTCACGCACAGGATCAAAGCCATCCTTCTCACCATCGAGCAGACAGCTCTTCCTATAACGGCAGATTGTCCTTCCGCCGCGAATCGGAACCGCCGTGTTGTAATACTCCGTCCCCGCGCAACCGGCATCCGACTTCTCGATGAAGCCGACGACGATGGTGACTTGAAGATCCGACAGGAACTCTAGGATATCCGAGAATTCCTGTGACGCCATCTTGATCGCCAGATTAGTGACCGACTCCTTGTTCGTAAAATAACCCTGCAAAAACACTCGGGGAACAACACGAGATCCGCTTCTCGGCCTCCGCAAGAATCGCTTCATCACGAACCACACGCAGTGCAGCACGAATATCGTTGCGAATATCCGGAACCTGACATACCGCCACTCTCATATTGACTAACCGACCAACATCATCAAGCCATCGAGGAACAGGTACAACATTAGTACGATCACAAGATACATCGCCATCAGGCGAATGGAAGTCGCCTGGCCGACAAGCACCACCAGACCTCTCGCGAGGAACCCGCCCATTCGCTGTAATCCCTGACCTATCCCAAATGTCAAATGCTCACCAATCCTACCAAGATGCGGCATCGTCACGGACACTACCCCTGGCACCAATTTTCGAAACAGCCAGTCCACATCCAGGTTCACCGAACGAATCTCCGGGGGATACCAGCCCCGCAGGTTCAACCACGCAAACGCCAGCGCTGAAAACCAGAGCAGCTGCAACTGGGCGAGTACATGCGTCGCATCGTACGGTGAGTACACCATATCGAACGGCAACATCTGATAAAGCACCAACGGGAAAACACCGATCCCTATACAAAGCACCGCAGAAATCGTCATGGCGATCAGCATGTTGGTTGGCGGCTCTGTCGGTCTCAGGCCACTGTCGTGTGCAAAAAATGCGAAGTAGGGAATCTTGATTCCCGCATGATGGAAAACACCGGCGGAGGCAAACAGAAGCGCCAGCCAGACCCATTCATAATGCTCCTCCAGGACCGCGGTCACAATCATAGCTTTG
The DNA here is from genome assembly GCA_002457275.1 of OM182 bacterium MED-G24. Lineage (GTDB taxonomy): Bacteria > Pseudomonadota > Gammaproteobacteria > Pseudomonadales > Azotimanducaceae > UBA7451. The sequence goes on along the minus strand of NTKD01000008.1, from coordinate 11,969 downwards.
CTCACAAATCCGGAGAAAAGCGGAAAAGCCGAGATGGACATGGCGCCGACAATACAGAGTACCGTCGTCTTCGGCATCGTCCGATACAGTCCACCGAGTTCGGACGCATTGATTCGGCCTGTCTGCAACAATACGGCGCCCATCGACATGAATAGCAGACCTTTGAAAATCACATCGTTGAACGCGTGTGCAATGGCACCATTGACCGCAAGTGTTGTACCCACGCCGATACCACACACCATGAAACCCAGCTGGTTGATCATGCTATAGGCCAGTACCCGACGCAGATCGTTTTCAATCACCGCATAGAAAATCGGAAAGCAGGTCATCGTCACACCCACGTATACAAGCAGTTCCTCACCCTGAAACCCTCGTGCCAGGGCATAAACGGCCACTTTGGTCGTGATGGCCGCCATAAAGACAGCACCGGCTTCCGTCGCTGCCGGGTATGCCTCCGTGATCCAACCATGGAACATCGGGAAACCACACTTGATGCCAAATGCGACCAGGATCAACCAGCCAGCCGGACCATCAAGCCCAATATGATTAAAAACGAGAGACCCTGTCTGCTCATACAGGTACAGAGCACCAGCAAGCAGCAGTAGTCCAGAGACAATCTGAACGAGCAGATACCGCATACCGGCCGCCATCGACTCCGGTCGTCGTCTGGCCCAGATGAAACCCACCGACGACAGCGCGAGCAACTCCCAGAAGATGAAGAGCGTCAGCAGGTCACCGGCAAAAACAGCGCCTAAGGCACTACCCACGTAACACATCGCACTGACCGACTGGAGCCGATCACGTACGTGTAGTGCATAAATCACACCGATCAGCGCAGCAATGTTGAACAGTAGCGCGAACAACAGTGACAAGCTGTCGACTCTCAGAACCACGAGAGACATATCCAGCAGGGAGAGTGTCACATTCGGTTTGATCGCAAACATGGCCGCGAGCTGGAACATGCCAAGAACAGGCATCAGCAGCATGACGACACGGCCTACCCGATGACCGCTCCAGAGAACCAGCAACGCTGCCAGGAAATAGAGCACCGCAGGGGGCACAACCGCGAGCACCCGAAACTGAGCGATCCAATCGAGCGACGCGAGAATGATCTGACTCTCCATCATGGTCCATCCTCGCCGGGGGATGGATCAACGCGACGATTCTGCGCCTCACCCTCTAAAATCTGGCCATCAACATCGTCACTTTCGCTGAATGCGACATCCTCAGACTTCTCGTCTGCAGGCTCTGCACCTTCGTAATAGGCAGGTGGTCGCATCACGATGCGACGCATTGCCGCTGCCGCAAAAACCAGTAAGACGCAGGCCACGAAACCGAACAGGGGATAAAACGCGAACACGGATTCCGCCGGATGACTCACGTGCCGATGGATGAGCCAGTCTGCCAGGACAAGACAGGCTGCCAGGCCATAGAACACATACAACAGACGCTTTACAGCGGGTGGTACGGTCACTTTACTCATTGCGTTCACCCATCATCAACGCCGACCTGCCGGTATCGTTTCTGAGAGTGTGCTCCAAGAGAGTGTGCTCAACCATTCGTAGAGAGGCATGGGCAGCAGGAAGAGCAGCAGCGTGGCGCCGGTGGCAATCAGCATCGCAGCCTGCATGGTCCGCGGAACCGCCTTAATGGTGGTATTCCCCGCGAAAGGTCTGACGAAGGCACGAACAGCAATGCCCAGCAGATAAATGCTGTTCAACAACGCACTGACCAGGATGACGCCCAGCAACACCCAGGCACCAGGGTAGTCAGAGGTGACAATCGACTGACCCAGAAACCACTTGCTCCAAAGCCCTCCGGTCGGTGGCAGACCCACGACGCTCAGGCTTGCGATCGCAAGACAAATAAACACGAGAGGCATTCGCCGACCCATACCATCGAGTTCAGAGACCCGCGTGCAATGGGACGCGATCAGGATGGCACCCGCCGCAAAAAACAGGGTGATCTTTGCAAACGCGTGCATGGTGATGTGCATACCCGCGGCCAGTGTTCCCTCAGGTGAGAACAACAATACCGCCAGTACAATGTAACTGAGCTGACTTATGGTCGAATACGCGAGCCTTCGTTTGAGATTGTCCTCACGCATGGCAACAAGCGATGCCAGAAGAATCGTGATCGCAGGCAACCAGATCACCCAGTGCGCCAGCAGTTCCGATGAGACTGAAAACCCGAAAATGTAGACCACAATTTTGGTCAGCGCGAATACTCCTGCCTTGACCACCGCAACTGCGTGCAGAAACGCGCTGACGGGTGTAGGCGCCACCATGGCAGCAGGCAACCAACGGTGTGCGGGCATCACAGCGCTCTTACCAACGCCGATAACGAACATCAGCAGTAGCACCGATAATACCGCGCCAGACGTCTCGGCGGGTATGACCCCACCCGAAGTAAACGCCACCGTACCCGAAAGTTGATACACCCAGACGATCGCGGGAAGAAACAGCCCGATGGAGGTTGCGATCAGAATACCGAGGTAGGTTCGCCCACCTCGACGGGCCGTCTCGTCCTCGGTATGGACCACCAGGGGCCAGGTCGAGAGCGTCAGGAGTTCATAAAACACAAACATCGTAAACAGGTTCGCAGAGAACGCGAGCGCCAGGGTCGCGCTGATGGCCACGCCCAGAAAGCAATAGAACCGGGGTAGGCGAGTTTCGCCATGCGCGCGCATGTAGCCCGCGGCATATAGCGTTGTTGCAAACCACAGGATCGATGCGACCAAGGCAAACAACAACGACAGGGTCTCAAAATGGAACGCCATCGGGATCCCAGCAATGGGCTCAGCAAGCACCCACGGACCGGTTTGAACATCGGTGTTACCACTAACCACGCCCATCACAATGTAGATCATGACCAGCGCCTGCAGGAACGCGCCACCAATGGCCAATCGTTCCGGCGTACGACTTCTCTCCGACAGAAATGGCGACAGCCCGGCAGTGAGTGCGGCAGCGACAAGCGGTATGAGCACCACCCAGATCACAGACTTTCCATCATCGATGCCGCCGCCAGCTTCGCCACCGACAGTGAATATTCAGTGGACAGACCAAACCAGATGCAGGCAATCGCCAGCAGCCACAGCGCAGTGACCATATGGATCGGAATCGTGATCGACTCACGTGGCTTTTCTGATACCTGGAAATACATGACATCGAGCAGTCTCAGAAGATAGAGGCAAGCAAGCAAGGAACCCACCACAACCACGGCGGCAATCAGATACGCTTCCTGGGCGAGCGCCGCGTCCAGCAGCGCCCACTTGCTGATGAAACCTGCCGTTCCCGGGATCCCGACAAGAGAGAATGCGGTAATGACGACCGCGGCACTGGTCCATGGCATCTGCCTCCCCAGACCCGCAAGCGACGACAACCTTGCGTCCAGGGAAACAAGCATCATGATCCCCACGGCCATGAATAACCCGGTCTTGGTCAGCGCATGGTTGAACAGATGCACAAATCCTGCCGCGAGCCCCTCCGTGGTCAGCAGACCCAGGCCAATCACCATGTAGCCGATCTGCGCAACACTGGAATAAGCCAGCAGCCGCTTGACGTTGGCCTGAAGAATTGCCTGTGCCGAAGTGAAAAGAACCGCGAGGCTTCCCACGATAAGCAACAGCCGGGGGAGGGGCGTTTCCACCACCGTCTCAACGCCAAAAACGGATACAACCATACGTGCAAGTGCATAGAAGGCAACTTTTGTGGAAGTCCCCGCAAGCAGAACCGTCACCACCGATGGCGCCTCAGTATAAGCGTTGGGGAGCCAGAGATGAAGCGGGAAAATGGCAAGTTTCAACGCGAGGCCAATGATGACAAATGTCATCCCGGTAAACGCGGTCTGACGGTCTACCAGATCAGGGATCAGCATCGACATCTCACGCATATTCAGGGTACCCGTTTCGGCGTAAAGCAACCCCACCCCAATCAGGAAAAACGTTGCACCGATCGTCCCCAACACCAGGTACTGGAATGCGGCCGTCAGAGCTCGTCGATCACGTCCCAGGCTGATCATTGCGTAGGTGGCCAGCGACGAGATCTCAAGGAAGACAAACAGGTTGAAGACATCACCGGTGACGACGATGCCCATCAACCCTGCAATGCATAACAACGTCGCAGCAAAGAAGGCAGGAGCGATCGCTGGTGGCACTTCTTTGCTGCTCGATGCGACAGTCAAAGACCCCGCATACAACTGGCAGACGAAAAAAACAGCCGTCAACACGAGCAACACAAACGCCGACAGCAGATCCAGTCGATACTCAATTCCCACCGGGGGCGCCCATCCACCCAGGTGATAGCTGAATCCACCTGTATCCAGAACCACTAGAAGCAGTCCCACCGACATCAGAAAACAGCTCAGGGCAGTAGCCAGGGTCAACAGCCATACCACGCGGACGGAGCGCAGGACATAACAGATCGGCGCCACCACGAGAGGGAGCAGAATGATCAGTATCAACTGTGCCCCGTCACTCACTCTCAGCATCCTGATCCAGCTTCTGGATGTCGTACTCCTCCAGCGTGCCGTAGGCTTCCCTGATGCGAATGATCAGCGCCAGCGCCAGCGCAGTTGTTGACACACCCACGACAATCGCCGTCAGAATCAGTACGTGTGGCAGAGGATTCGCATACACCACATCCGACGCCGCGCCTCCTTCCACGATGGGGACCGTTCCGCCTTCAACATAACCAATACTGATATACATAATGAAGACAGACGTCTGGAATATGTTGAGACCGATCACCTTCTTCAGCAGATGACCACGGCTGATCACCGTATACATCCCGATCATCATCAAGACGATGACCACCCAGTAGTTGTAGTGTTCAAGCACAACGTCAGACATGGTCATTCTGAGCTGCAAACAGCGTAAAGATCAGCAGCATGGTACTGGCAACAGTGATACCTACGCCCAGTTCAACCAGGAAGATGCCCAAGTGTTGCCCTGCAACCGGGTCTTCCGCCAGCAGGTTGTAGTCCAGGAATTCACCGCCGACGATGACCGATATCATGCCCGTGCCTGCGAACAACAATACCCCGACTGACGACAATACCTTGAGCGCAACGATGGGCACGGCATCACTCAGTCGATCCAGACCAAACACCAGCGCGTAAAGAATCAACCCGGCACTGAAAATGACTCCGGCCTGGAAACCTCCACCCGGCCCCAGCTCGCCATGGAACTGAACGTAAAGTCCCATCAGTAGAATGATAGGGATCAGGAATTTTGCGGTGACCCGCAGGATCAGGTAATCGGTCACCCGGACTACCCCCTTCGCTCGCCGTCACGGATGCCAACGGCATCAGGTCTCAGTGGCGACGCGATCTTTGTATGGACACCGCCCAGCACCAGCAAAACCCCCAGACCTGCAGTAAAGATCACCAGTACCTCTCCCAGCGTATCAAGACCCCGATAGCTCGCTAGAATGGACGTCACCATATTTGGGATACCGGTCTCTTTTGGTGCTCGCTCAACGTACTGCATCGCTACACCGCGATGAGCAACATTGTCAGCTTTCCCAAATCCAGGCATGTCTATTGTGCCGTAGATCAGCAAAGCCCCGGTTGCGACGACCAGCACCAAAGGCCAGAACTGCCCCCGCGCTCTGGCTTCTTCCTTCTCACCCGGCAGCCGTGCCAGTGCCGCCAGCATCAGCACCGTGGCAATGCCTGCACCAACCGCAGCCTCGGTAAACGCCACGTCAGCCGCCAGCATGACCACGAAGATGGCGGCCGACAACAAACTGTAAATCCCGAACAACATGACACTGACCAGTAGCTGACGTACGCGCACCACAGCGACCGCGACGATGGCGAGGAACAACAACAGCACATTGTTGGCGATCAGCTCAATCATCAGCGTCGATACCCAGCCGGGGTCTGTAGCCGCTTTTAATGGCGGCATTCGAGAGGGAATGTGTAGCCACAGGACTGGTAAAAAACAAAAAGGCGAAAACGAGCAACAGCTTCAGCGAGTCGCCTGGATCCGCCTGCATCGCGAGCCCGATCAGCACAAGAATTGTACCCAGCGTGTCGGTAATCCCCGCTGCATGAACTCGTGTGTAGAAGTCAGGGAACCGGTGCATACCGATACTCCCAAGCAGGCAAAAGATCGCCCCCACCAACATCAGACCATCCGCAAGCCAGGCGATCATCGCACCCGTTCCGAAGAGGAATCAGCAAGGTTGCCACGCACAATGAGCTTCAGAAACGCGATCACCGCGATGAAATTGATCAGCACATAGACAATCGCAATATCGAGGATGTCCGGTCTGTCCATAATCCATGCGTAGACGGCAATCAACAATGCCGTTTTCGTGCTGAACACGTTCACCGCCAGAATGCGGTCAAACAAGGAAGGGCCAAGCAGCGCCCGGATCAGGACGATGCCCATCGAGAACAGCAGCAACACGGCAACCACCTCGATCATGCTTCCGGCACCTCTCTCCACGCCTCATCAGATTTTTCAGACTGAGCAACCGCCTTGCTCAACCCATGGACAAGGAGGCTGCCATGGTCAATCGAAAGCGTATAGGTACCGGGGGTCAACGTAATGGCATTAGCGTAGATCGCGCGCCCCAGGTCAGTTGTCAGTTCTGGAGAAATTGTCACCAGGCCCGGTTCGATTCGACCCTTTGGTCTGACTATGGTGTATGCGACGCTGATGTTGTCGCGGATGATTTTCACCGCGAGCGTCAACCAGTAGACCATCAACCGAGGGGCCAGGTGAAACGGCAGTCCCTCACGATCAACAATTCCCAGTCGAAGGCAAAGAGCAACCACGCCACCAACGGAAAACGCACCAATGGCCAACAGCAACGGCTCAAAGTGGCCTGACAGGATCAGCCAGAGCGCCACCAGCAGCAACCCCAGACCCAGGGTCGGTCCAACTACTCGTCCCAATGCCAGATCCTTATTGTCACGTCCGGTTCCCTGTTCCTTCAGTCGGGCCCAGTATATCAGCCCAGACGCTTGTCGTAGTGCCCCAGTTCATAGAACGTCACATGTTGGACTTCCCTGAACAGCGGTTGCAGTCTAAACCGCCCCCCTTCGGGCAATACCAGGAATCGTTCAGACAGACGTTCAATGCAGATATCCAGGAACGTGGATGACAGTCGCTGCGCGCGAGGCACATAGGGACTGACCCGCTGACGTTCATAGAGTTCTTCCCAGGTGAACGTGGCATCCAGCGGGGGATTCAAGTCCTCGTCCATAAAGAGGTAGATAAGAGGCAGCCATTCACGGTCCAACCGCCGTAGCAATCCCTCCTGCATGACCCAGAGCCGACCAAAGCGACGTGCACCCTGATCGTAGTCTATCAACGACACAAAGCGCGATGGATCGGCGCGCATCGTCTTTGACTTCATGAACTGCAGCGTTTCCTCAGACTTCTGCCGCATCGTGACCTCAATGATCCTGCTGGGCTCATCGCCGCTATAATGGAAGACCACCTCAGGATGTTCACCTGGCGTGAAGATCGGCTCCACAAAGTACTGATAGCCTTCGTAGCGGCCAGGACGCCTGCCCAGTTCGCTGTGCACCCGCTCTACGCGCGGCTGATGATCTGAATGGTATGGCCCGTCTTCACGCAGATGGTGGATCAGTGCCTGATGGACGACTGCACGACCCAACCGAAGCGTATGAGGGTCCTGCATACGCTGGAAACAGCAGGAGCTGTCGAACACTTCCTCATACGCATCATGAATCGGCTGTCGCGCATCCGGTTTACTCTCGGCATTCGGGAACTTCACCGTCATTCGATCAATGGGACCGCTGGCAATGCCTCGCTCAGCCGCCTCGCGGAACATCCGGAACACTTCGGCAACCAGAGGCTGCCGATCTCTCTCTCTCAGCGCCAGCCGGCTGATCTCAAGCCGGGTGCCAATCGAAATACCACGCATGTCGGTGTGAATAACGGGGCTCCCGGCGTGTGCACCCGTCATCAATGTGGTGCCACGGTATTTGCGGCCAAGCTCCTTCACGGCTGCTCGGATACTATGCGTCAGGGAAAAGTCCGACCTTGGTTCATAGTGAGCAACAAGGTCATACACCTGGGGTCGCCACATCAGCTTTCTGACTCCCGGGTCTCGGCTTCAGCGAGCGCTCGTAACTCTTCTTCTTCCTGCTTTTCCTTTTCCCTCGCCCACAACGGGTCATAGAGCTTGCGAAACAGGCCATCAATCGAGATCAGCTCCTCATGGGTTCCCTTTTGCACAATGCGCCCGTCATCAAGCACCAGGATGATGTCCGCATCACGGATGGTCGAAAGGCGGTGGGCGATAATGAAGGTTGTCCGATCGGACATCAGTGTCGACAGGGCTTCCTGCACCTTCATCTCTGAGGCCGTATCCAATGCGCTGGTCGCCTCATCCAGAATCAACAATCTCGGATCACGGATCAGTGCCCGTGCAATCGCAAGTCTCTGCCGCTGACCGACAGAGATCCGGGCGCCATGCGCGCCGAGAATCGTGTCATAGCCATAGGGCAGTGCCTGCACAAACTCGTGGGCATTGGCGAGCGTGGCTGCTTGAACAACTTCGGCATCAGTGGCATCCGGTTTTCCATAGAGCAGATTTTCCCGCACTGTTCCACGAAACAGATAGGTTTCCTGCAGGACCATGCTCATCTGGTTGCGCAGGCTATGAATCGCATACTCCTCGACATCAATCCCATCAATTCGAATAGTGCCTTCGGACGCGTCATAAAAGCGCGCAATCAGATTTGCGACGGTCGTTTTCCCTGCGCCACTCGGCCCGACAAGTGCAATCGACTGACCCGGTTCAGCAGTAAACGTAATGTTCGTCAGAACCTGTTTACTCATGGGATAAGCAAAACCGACGTCCTCAAACTCAACACGTCCCACCACGTCTCGTCGAATCGCATGAGCCTCGTCCACGATATCGGGTTCGAGGTCCAGGATTTCGTATACGCGCATCAGCCCGACTCGAGCTGGAATGATCTGGCCGACCACCCCAATCAGTTGTGAAATCGGCGCATAGAGCATGCCGACATACGCGATCATCGCCGAGAACGTGACGACGCCCTGCTGGATCGCTTCCCTGCCTTCAGCCTCGGTAAAGCCATCCAGGTCCAGCCACATCACAACAAGACCACACGCAACCATCACAATCAGCGTTCCGATATGGGAGACCGAATTGGTAAACGCACCCCAGCTGCTTGATAACCAGCCGGATTGCAGCTGTATCTCATGGCCTTCTCTCAATTGCCCTACCAGGGTACGTACTTCGCGACGTTCCGCGGAATATCCCTTGACCACCTTAGAGGCATCAAAGACTTCATGCGTTTTTCCGCTGACCTGGGAATTCTTCTCTGTTGCCTTCCAGGATTCATGGCTGAGTCGACGTTCGAACATGAAATAGCTCATGAAATGTAGCGGTGTTACCGCAAGGGCAACCAGCGCAATCCGCCAATCGAGATAGAACAACAGACACACAATGATGATAGCGGTGAAAACAGCCTCGATGGTCCTGAGCAGGGTCCCAGTGACGAGGTTCGTCAGAGAGGCCGTGTCGCCCATGAGCCGGGCATTGATTTCGCCTGGACTGCGGCTTTCAAAGAAACCGAGCGACAGCTTCTGTACATGGTCATACATCTTCTTGCGCAGGCTGAAGATCACCCTGCCACCCACCAGGCGAAGCAGATGGCCGTTCCACAGGCCCAATCCCTCGCCAATCATTCTGATCGACAGCATGCCCACCAGACATGACATGAACAGCTCCATGTCCTGATTGGGCAGTGCACGACCGATGATCTCCGCGAATAACAGCGGATAGAACATGTTGAGCCCGGACAACAACAACATGATCGCAAGACACTGCATGAGCGCATAACGGTAAGGGCGTACCAAACGCAGCAGCTGTCGGAACCGTGAAGGCCGTTGCGCAACCTGATGCGCTGACGCCGACGGTTCAGGATCGGAAGTCGATCCGTTGAGCGAGGAAGACGACATGAAGGCAACTATTTTCGCAAACCACACACCGTCCGGCAATGCGATTCGTCAGGAACTGGTCAGAACGTAACAAACATCCGGAGTTGCCAGGCGCCGATCATGCCCAAAAGCGATATCAACAGAAGGATGACATTGGTTGCAAAGCCCGGCTGCGCTCTCACTTCAGCCACATTCAGCTTCACGATGTGATAACTCAGTGCACCCAAAAACAAAATTGTTGTGAGCCCCGCCACCGGCAACATCAGAAAACCTGTGGCCGGGAGTCCGTAATCGAGGCCATCGTTGAAGATGGTCAGCAGGGTCACGTGCACGTAGAGCCCCAGTGAAAGCAACAACCCAATCCCACCCAGGTCAACCAGGACACAGGGCAGGCGTGCTGTCTTGTGTGAGGTGCGGTCGGGCCGGTCTGACCGTCGACGCTACAGTCCGCTCACGCCCCGACCTCCGGCGTAAAGCGACAAGACAATAAGACCCACCAGGAAACTCCCAATGATCGCCGGTCGTTCATACCGAACCACACGATCATAGGAGAACCGTCCCTTCAGCAGGGCAAGCACTGGTCCTGAAAAATCGAAACGTTCGATAAGGTCCGTGCCTTCACGCCGAAACTGATCCTCGCCGACAAGTCTGTAGACACGCCCGTCAATCAGAAGGCCTGCTGCCACCGGTTTAACCGCCACAAGGTCATAGTAGAGCCCCAGGTACCCCGGCACCTTTTGCATATCTCCCATCGGGAAATTGCTGTTCCGATAGTCACCCGCGTAATCCGCTAGCGGCCGCCCTGGGTCTGCAGACACATCTTTCAGTGCCTCAGAAGCCACCGCGGGAAGGAAACGATTCCACAATTCAATCAACATACCAATACGCGCACCACTGTCGCGTCGATTGAGCGCGATAAACACCCCAACGTCGTGATCCGGGAAAATAGCCATATAGCTCGGTGTCCCACCAGAGTGTTCCAGCATTCGCCTGCCAGTTCTGCGTTCATCCACCCATCCCAGCGCCATGCCCGGCCAGTGCCCTATCCGGGAAAACTGAAGCGCGTGAGTCATCCGAAGGCTTTCTTCAGAGAGAATCCCTGGCCCGCGACCCAGCTGAAACATCAGAAACCGCGACATGTCATCAGCCGTTGCAAGCAACCCGTCCGCCGGCGCGGTCTGCGTGTAGTCATAGGGAACCGTCTGAAGTTCTCAGTCGACCAGGACATGACCAGTCGCAATACTGTCATCAGCGGGGGGGTTGACCAAACGTTGCGCTGTTCATGTCCAATGGCCACAGCAGTTTTGTCGTCATGTGATCGTGGTAGGCGTCACCACTGATGCGCTCTATCACCGCCCTGCCAATGCATAACCAGGGTTCGCGTATTTGAAACGATGGCCCGGCGCACTCGTCTGCCGGATCATCCGCTCTGAAACATACTCAACCAGGGTGATAACGTTGGCGTTGTGATATGCGGCATCACCAATGTCCGTGTTGTCGAATACTGCCGTATGCGTGAGTAGCTGCCTCGTCGTGACACTTCCTGGGCACGCGATGACCGGGATCTCATCATCCAGGTATTGGCGGATATCAGCGTCGAGATCCAGTTGGCCCCGATCACTGAGCCTGGCCGCCGGGAGTGCCGTGAACGGCTTGGACAGGGACGCCAGACGGAACCGTGTCTGGTCTGGCAACACCGGCCTGCCAGTACCGATATCCGCTCCGCCATAACCCCCTGACAACACAACGCGAGCACCTTTGACGACCACCAGTACGACGTCGGGAATCTGATCATCCGCCATCCGCCAAACGATCACGGGGGACATCTGATCCCCGACGGATGTCCAGTCCACGAGTGGTACCTACTCGCGACCCAGAGACAGCGAGGACCAGCGCAGGGCCAACAGCGCAATCAAACTGATAGCATGAGCCCACGGCCCTGGCTCTCCCGCGTTTACCCGTATGCTAAGCATGTCCCCTCCGCCTTCACCATATACGTGGACAGCCCACACAAGGT
>NTKD01000079.1 GCA_002457275.1 OM182 bacterium MED-G24 | reverse complement strand
ATTGCGGTGCGTTCTGTTGATGCCTGATCCAGTGGCTCCGTGAGGACGACATCGACCACTTCGCCATGAACGACCAGTTCCTGTCCTACTGTGATGATTGTGGCCACGTCCGGCAATCCGCTCACCCAGACACCGTAGTCGTCATCACTGATGACATCGATGATGTGGAATCGCACTATGCCGTCATCATCAACCGCTCGTACACCCAGCTGTCCATCATCGTTCAAGGCCAGCACCGAAGGTGGTACCTGCTGGGCTCTGACACGACCTGTCTGCACCTTGATGGTCGCCGTCACGCCGCTTGGAATGCTGTAGTCCGGGTTGTCGATCTGGATCTCAAAGGCATAGGTTCGGGTTGCGGGATCGGACAGACGACCCACGAAGGTGATTGCTCCGTTGACATTCACACCGGTCGACAATCGTGCGCTCGCAGGCCCTCCAGGCTTGAACCGATCGACCAGCTTTTCAGGTACTCGACCGACGACGAGCATGGGATCGAGGTCGACAACAGTGGCGCAACCAGTCCCGGGTGTGACGTAGTCGCCTTCATTGACGTGAATGTCCTCGATGACGCCATCGAAAGGTGCGTTAATTTCGGTACGCTGAGAATTCAGTCTGGCTTGCATCAACCTTGCTTTTGCGCTGGTTAGACGGGTCTTGGCCTGCGCAATTGCGGTTTCCGATTGAAAGCCTTCCTTGGAGAGACGCTGGCTGCCCTCGAACTCGATTTCTTCCTGGGCCATGGTGTCTCGTGCTTCAGCGAGTAGTGCCGGGCGGTCATCCACCGACAACCGGCAGAGGAGGTCGCCCTTCTGAACGACGTCGCCACGCTCGACCGGGCGGCTCACCAGGGTCCCGGGAATCTGTGCGCGGGTGATGACTGTTCGCTTGTTCTGAGTCTGCCCACGGATTGTCGTGGTGCGATTCGTATCCTGCGCATGAATGACGCGAGCGCGAACTCGCGTTGGCGCACGATCAGATTGCTGGGTGGCCACCAGGTTGTTGCGTTCTGTAATCGTCTGGGGAAGTTCAGGCCTGGGCTCGCGCAGGAGTCCTGATCCCAGCCAGAGAATAACGGCGACAGCGATGATTGCTGAGGTGATGTACGTACTACGCATAGAAAAATGCCCGGGTTATGCGACGGAAGACCTTAGCCAGCAAGGCCGGACGGGGCAAGCAGCAAAGACTTCTATTTGTCTGAGAAATTTGTTGACGGTCGTGAGCATCCGCAGTTCGACGTCACGGATGCGGACGGGACCATCAACAGATTGCGGATACAGGCTATATATAAAGAATATCGCTAGCTGTGTCGAAAAATGAAGCTGGCCTGAGCTGAGTTTATTCTTTGCCTCTTGGCATTGAGTTTCGCACCTCATCCGAAAATCCGGACGCCGCCCACTCGCACTGTGCGGTGTTCCAGTGTGAGAAAAACCGGCGCTTCTCCGGGTCTTCATGCAACGCGAGCCGTTCGGGGAAGACATTCCAATCTGTCAGGACCGGTGTCGGTGGCCGCACGTAGCGGTCCGAGGTAGGCAGTGAACTCTTCAGGAAACCGCCCCGGGCATAGTACTGGTGCCAGGTTCGGCGGCCTTCGATACCATCGCCATCGAAGCGCGTGTGGAATGTCGCCGTGTCGTAGAGAACGCATGTGCCTGCTTTGCCGCGAATAGGGACTTCCTGGTAGGTGTCGCCCAACGCTTCATATGCTTCCTGCAGGCTTCCGAACTTATTGCTTCCGGGAACGACGCAAAACGCCGGCGTTTTGTCGGTGACGTCGGTGAGGTAGTGCACGGCACATACCCAGTCCACCGGCATGTAGGGTTTGCGGATGAGTCGATCCGGGCGCACGGCGTCGTGATGGAAGTTCATTGCGCCTACGCCTGCATTCTGGGGTGCTTCGCGGAAGTTGAACTCGCTGAAACGGACATTCTCTTCGCCCCCAAGAATCTCACTGACCACAGGGTGGGAACGTGCGTGCTGCGTGTAGGGGTCGAGCTCAGGATGGTCCAGTAACGGCTGCGAATAAATCAGTCCCTGCCCGCGGTGGTGAGGCTTGGGTTTTTCGCGGATGCCCCATCGTTCGGGAAATTCGCGCTGGGTACGATCATAGAACTCATTCAGATGCGCGACTTCCTCGGTGTTCAGGCAGTTGGCGAGTACCACGAAACCGGTCTCGGCAAAGAAATCGTAGGCGGCTTGCGTTTCGGTATGAGGATCAAACTGAGGGGGTTGCTCGGTTGCAACACAACCAAAGCCCTGGTCGGCTCGGCTGGCGTCTCCGCTCAGATTTTCCTGCTTGACGAGTTTGATCTCCATAGCATTCCACCCACTTTTGACGCGCACCAATGTGCGATTGAGGAGAGGGATTGTCAACCTTAGGTTGCGGGTCACCGAGACTGCGAGGTGGTTGCGACTCGACATCCGCCACAGTAGAGTCCAGATCACCCAAAATTCACTGAGCATTATCGTGAACGAACGTACACAAGGCCGAACACTGACCCTGGAAGAAAAGCGCACGCTCTACCGGGATGGCTACATCATTCTCAAAAAGGCCGTCTCCCCTGAGCTGGTGCAGGCAGCACTCGACCGCATCAAGTCAGCGAAAAAAGGCGAGTTCCTCGGCGGGACAACAGAAATGACCAATCTGGTTAACCAATCAGACATCACACCGGTGCTGCATGAAGCCATGGGCTACTTTGATCCTCCCGTGGCCAGTCAAGTGGGTGTGAGGAAGGTTAGTGAGCCTGGTGACTACTTCAATAACGTCGGTTATCGCGACAAACATATGCCGTACTACGGTGCTGAGTCGCATGTGGATGGCAGCATGACGATCATGGTGCCGCAGGAGGTTCAGGAGGGTAGCGAACAGGAAATCTACGACCGCTACATTGCGACCGGTCCAAAAGGAGACCTGGGGCGCAGCCCTGACGTGATGGGGCACAACTTTGTGCCCATGTTTGAAGACCCGGAGATGTCCCTTGGCCTCGGCAGCTTTACCGCGTTTGTGTTCGTTTGCCTCAATGATCAGACTCGGGAAGGCTGTGGCCAGACGGCGCTGCTGCCCGGGGCTCACCATGCGGTTGAGAAATTCTTCCGACAGCAGCGGGACACCAATGGTTGTGTCGGCGTGGAAGGTCCTGGTTGGCCGCGCCTGGACCATCAGGCCGAGAATCGCTGTGGGCTCGTGTACCTGCCTGAGGAGGTACGAGAACAGTTTATTGACGAGACCTCGGAGTCCACACCCGACGGGCGAAAATGGCCACGGCCAACCCAGATATTGATGGAGCCGGGAGATGCCTGCATTACCGTCTACCAGATTCCGCACTCTGGTACCCGCAATCAACACGGCACCGAGTCACGCAAGACCATCATCTTTCGTATACGCAATAAGGCACGACAACCGGATGTCATGGTGAATGGTGTCTCGGATCACCCGGACCGGGGGCAGATGGGTGAATGGCTGGAATTTGAGGATGGCAACAACCCCTGGGAGAAATCAAAAGATGCCATGTGCAACATGTGGGATGAATGGGAAGGAATGACAGACGTTGTGAAAGAAATGCAGGTAGGGAAGACGGCATGACCATCACGGAATCTGATCTGACCGCGGCTCGTAAGGCATGGGGCGACGCACTGATCTCGATCTCAGCGGCCTTCGAGCTTGATGGTATCGACGCGGCGAGCGCAGTCGCCGGTGATGCGCTGGATACGGCGTACGGCTACAACCTCGGTCCGGTGTTGTTCAAACCCACACTCGCCAGTGGCGAGCAGACGTTCCGGACCACACGTGAAGGCGCGCTGGCTTATTTCGTCGGCCACAGCGACAAGTACCCACTGGATGGCGGGTTTGGTATCAAGGGTTGGAAAAAGGTGGAGTACACCACAGCGGCCAGTTTTATCGACGGCGATGTGGCCATGTGGATGGGGTGGGTCACATTTACAGATAAGGATGGTGGTGTGCTGACTGTTGACAAGAGCTGGGGTTACCAGCTTGACGACGCAAGGGCCCTGCGCATTGTCTTGCACCATTCGTCGTTGCGCTATGTGCCGGACTAGGAAACGCTTTCGGTGAATAAAAGTATAGCGTCGGCCCCGCTTGATCCTCTATTCTCGGTGGTCCACAGACCCGAGGAACAGACGTGTTAGCCGACCAGAAGTTTATCGTCCCACCCCTACCGACCATCGTGTTCAACCGAGGTGCGAGCCACCAGTTGAGCAATCAGATCCAGGCGCTGGGTAAGAGCGCAGCACTCATCGTGACGGACAAGAACCTCGCAGAGAGTGGTGTGCTGACACCGGTACTGGATGCCTTAAAAGCGGCCAATCTGACCGTTGAGGTTTTCGATGGCGTTGAACCGAATCCAACGGACAAGAACGTAGAAGCCGGCGCGGAAAAACTACGAACGCTGGGTGATGCCTGTGTGGTACCCATTGGCGGCGGTTCGTCCATGGACTGCGGCAAGTCCATCGCGCTGTTTGCCGCCAACAACCATGACACGGTTGAGGAAATGCAGGCATCTTCTCCTGCGCCTGCACAAGCACCAGTCATTGCGGTACCGACAACCGCGGGAACGGGATCAGAAACCAATAACGCCTGTGTCATTACCAACACGCGTCTTGGACGCAAGACCTATGTGGTACATCCGAGTATCACGCCGTCGTTTGCTGTGCTGGATCCTGATCTCACGATCGGGTTACCGGCGTATCCTACGGCGACCTGTGGTTATGACGTACTGACGCACGCAGTCGAAGCATTTGTTTCCGTGAGGCAAAGCGCCTATTCGGATGCGATTGCACTCGAAGCCATTGGTAAGGTTGCGACGCATCTTCGGAATGCGGTGAAGGACGGTCAGGATGTTGAGGCCCGTTCGCAGATGTTGTTGGGTTCGGCGATGGCTGCAATTGCCTTCAATGTCGCCGGTCTGGGGGCGGTCCACGGTACCGGTCACGCTATTTCGGCACGTCTGAACGCTGCTCATGGGCAGACGCTCGCGACCATGCTCCCGCACGTGATGGAGTTCAACATGACTGAGCGAGAGGAGAAGTACGAACAGGTTGCCCGGGTTCTGGCACCATCAGGGCCTGCGACCGGCGCGGGCGCGATTGATGCAGCGCTTGCGCTACGCAGCGATATCGGGATTGATAAGTCCATCTCCGATCTGGGCGGAGAGGACGACCTGCTGGCGACGCTTATCGAGGACGCGGTTGCCGATCCCGTGAACTATTCGAACCCCAGGCCGGTTGATCCGGATTCTATTGAGAAAATGTATCGCGCAGCCTGGTAGTCAGTCAGCGGGCTTTTCGATCACCATGACCAATGGCCAGTGATCGGAGAGCCCGGTTGCTTCCGGTAGCTCGAAACGTTTGGGAGTCCCTGCTGGTGTGACCTGGGCCGGAGTCTCGTTGGCGAGATAACTGGCCGTCATCCGCCACCCGGTGGCAGGTCGCCAGATCACCATGTCGAGAAAGGACCAGTCATCCCGGGGCGGGTAATAGCTAGTCCCCTGGCAGCCCTCGCACAGGTCATGAGCGACTTCCCAATCATCCCGGACCCAGCGGTCCAGCATGTGTTTGTCGTTATCTTCCTCCCGGGTTGTATTGAAGTCACCGGCCGCGAAGACGGCGCGGTCAGCAGGCAATCGCTTCAGCAGCGTATTGAGCGTTGTATACGCACTTTCCCGCATTTCTGTTGGATGGAAGGGGGCAGGGAAGTGCACCGCGAAACCGGTTAGCAGACTGCCATCAGGGAGGTTAAAAGTTGCTTCAAGGATCGGCCGGGTATCACCGATTCGCGCGCGTTGTGATGCCGGGAACCTGATCTCATGCAGTTTGGGGTCTGTCACCGGGAACTTAGACAGGACCGCTACATCGATTCCCCGAATATCCTTGCCTTCGAGCAGCACTGAGGGTTGATAGCCAAGCCCCTTCAACTGTTCGGTACGAAGACGCTCGAGGATGCGTTTGTTCTCGACTTCCTGGAACACGATGATGTCTGGCCCCTGGTCATCACCCACCTGCCTGATGGCATCACCGATGACGGTGAGCTTCCGATCGACCACGGCATCGTTCCAGTCCCAGTAAAGGCACTGGTCACGCCATCGTTTCACATTGATCTTGTTGCATTTGTCGATATGGGATTTTGATTGCTTTTGTTGCACGGGCAGGTATGTCTCATCGTTCTTGCCGCGGTCGTGTGTATTGTCGAACAGATTCTCAACGTTGAATGTCATGACAGTCAGTGACTCTCCCAGTGCGGGTAGAGCAATCAAAGGTGCAACCAACAGTGACAAACAGACTATCCGACGCATCGCCAACTTCCATCGATCAAGACGTGCTGATCGTACATCAAGTCGAGTGAACATCAGGTAAAGAATGCACTGATATCGCCGACAAGATGACGGAGCAGCAAGTTGTCACTGACGGATTGCGAACTGGCACTTTAAATTTGTGTTCAGAGCCATATACTCTGCAACCCGCGAGTAAGATCCATTACTCGACAACCACGCGGCCCTTGGTATGGGCGGCCACTGACAGGAGCATCAACATGCCTCAAATTACTCTGCCTGACGGTTCTTCACGTTCTTTCGACAATCCGGTCACTGTTCAGGATGTCGCTGCCGATATCGGCACGGGCCTCGCGAAAGCAGCGCTTGCCGGTAAGGTCAACGATCAACTGGTGGATACCTCGTTTCTGATTGAGGAAGACACGGAACTCGCGATCATCACCAGCAAAAGTGATGAAGCACTAGAATTGATTCGCCATGATGCGGCGCATGTGATGGCGCAAGCGGTTCAGGAATTGTTCCCGGGTACGCAGGTGACCATTGGTCCTGCGATCGAAGATGGTTTCTATTATGACTTCGCTCGCGAAGAACCCTTTACGCAGGATGATCTGGCGAAAATCGAAGATCGAATGCGCGAAATTGTCGGGCGTGAGCTCCCGATTGAAAGGGAAGTCTGGGATCGCGATCAGGCGAAAGCGACGTTCGGTGAGCTCGGTGAGAAGTACAAGGTCGAGATCATTGAGGACATCATCCCTGAAGGAGAGGAAGTCTCTGTGTACCGTCAGGGTGAATGGTTCGACGTGTGCCGTGGTCCGCATCTTCCGAGTACCGGAAAGCTGCCGAAGGCCTTCAAGCTGATGAAGCTGGCAGGTGCGTATTGGCGTGGCAACTCAGACAACGAGATGCTGACGCGCATCTATGGTACTGCCTGGCGCGACAAAAAAGAGCTGAAGGCGCATCTCTTCCAGTTGGAAGAGGCTGAAAAACGCGATCACCGCAAACTCGGGCGTAAACTGGATCTCTATCACTTCAGTGATGAAGCGCCTGGGTCTGTCTTTTGGCATCCCAAAGGCTGGACGCTGTTCCTGCAACTGATCGACTACCTGCGTAAGCGTCAGGAAGCAGCCGGATATGAAGAGGTGAATACGCCGGATGTGATGGATCGTGGTTTGTGGGAAACCTCCGGACACTGGTACAACTACCGCGAGCACATGTTTTCCACGCAAACGGAAGATGAGCGCGTGTTCGCGCTGAAGCCCATGAGCTGCCCGGGTTCTGTGATGATGTTTGCACAAGGCCTGAAGAGCTACCGTGATCTGCCGCTGCGGATGGCCGAATTTGGCAAGGTCCATCGTTATGAACCTTCGGGCGCGCTGCACGGCTTGATGCGGGTGCGTCACTTCACGCAGGACGACGCGCACATCTACTGTACCGAAGAGCAGATGGAGCAGGAGTGCATCGATGTCGTCGCACTGGTGCTCGACATCTACAAGGACTTTGGCTTCGAAGACGTGGTGATCAAGTTGTCCACGCGGCCTGAGAAACGTATCGGCAGCGATGAGATCTGGGACAAGTTGGAGAATGCGCTGAGCCGATCATTGGAAGCCATGGGGCTCGATTACGTCCTGTTTCCGGGTGAAGGCGCATTCTATGGCCCCAAACTGGAATTCGTCCTGCGTGATGCTATCGGTCGTGAGTGGCAATGCGGCACATTGCAGGTCGATATGAACCTGCCTGAACGTTTTGATATCGCCTACGTGGATGAAAGTGGTGACCGCAACAAGCGACCGGTGATGTTGCATCGAGCACTGTTTGGGTCATTGGAACGCTTCGCCGGTATTCTGGTTGAACACTACGAGGGCAAGTTTCCAATCTGGCTGTCACCCATGCAGGCAGTGGTACTGAATATCACCGACAAGCAAGCAGACTACGCCCATGAAGTGGTGCAGCGGCTGAAGGGAAGTGGTGTCAGAGTGATGTCAGATCTGCGAAATGAAAAGGTTGGCTTCAAGATTCGCGAGCATACACTGCAGGCGATACCCTACATGTTGGTGGTGGGTGATCGAGAGATGGCCAATGGCGAGGTGGCGGTGCGGACACTGCGTGGCGAAGACCTGGGAACGATGTCCATTGATGACTTTGCTGCGCACGTGCAGCATAAGGTTGTTGAGATGTCGCAGGAAGGTGTTGCCACTCAGGTGGCGGCCGCCGCAGACAGCTAACCTGCCAGGGAGCCATGGGTTCATGGCTCATTTGGTACGCCAAACAGTCACGCCACCATCGCCGTCGATCGCGGCCAGGGCTTGCCCGTCCGGGCGCCAGTAAAGTTGGGATAGCACACCCGTCACGAGGGCTGCACCCACGGCGCCGCCCTGGCCGTCTTGTTTCATTGACCAGACCACCACGCCACCATCTCGGCCGCCGGATGCCAGGCGCATGCCGCGACGCGCGAAGGCTAGGGTTGTGACCGGTTTGACGTGAAGCTTCAGAACACCGGGGTGGGTACCTTCGGGTCCACCGTTGTGGAAACTCCATACTGTTACGGATTCGGCACCGCCGGTCGCGAGTAACGTACCTGCGCCATCGAAGGCCAGTGCTGATGGCTTGCCGGGATAGCCGGACATCATGGAGTCCTCACCCGTGGAGCGACGCCAGAAATGCACCGTGTTGTCCTGACTACCACAGGCTACGATATCGCCATCTGGACTCAGGACCATCGATACCAGAGATCCCTTCCATTCCAGCTTTTGGCGTAGCTCACCATTGGATGCGCCGTAGAACGTGACCTGACCGTAACAAGCCGTGGCCAATTCATCCGCGCTCGCCCAGGCGACTGCACTTACCGTACTTGCGTGATCATCGGAGTGCCAGACCTGTTCACCTTTTACATCGTAGACGCGAACCTGTCGTCCACAAGCGACCGCGAGCCACTTGCCATCCGGGGACCAGGCGAGTTTCTCCACCCATGCGTTCCCCACATCAATAGCCCTTGTCACCTTGGCATCGGCGACATCCCAGAACAGTACACGTCCCTCCTGCCCTGCAGTCGCGAAGTGCTCACCACGGGGTCGGACTGCCATGGCCAGAATGCCACCGTCATGGACCTCTTCCTGGCACCAGGCTGTTGCGCCGGACTTACCTTTGAAAACGTAAACACCACCGGCTGCATCGCCAACAACCAGTGCGGCACCGCGCCGTAGCCAGCCTCCGGCGATCGCATAGTCGCTGACTTCTGCTGACCATCCTCGCTTGAGGATCCCTTCCGGGTCTGAACTTAAATCAGACATGCCTCGAATCCTTCTCGCATACTCATTTCATCGAGGTTGCGACCAATGAAGACCAACTGGTTGCGTCGAGGGGTATTCCCCCAGGCTCGATCGGGCTGACTATCGAACAGCATATGAACACCCTGGAACACAAACCGCCGTGGCTCGTCAGCAATACTGATAAAGCCTTTCATTCGGAAAATGTCCACGCCGCGTTCCCGGAGCAACTCGCCGATCCAGTCGTTGAGCTTATCGGCATCCACATCACCGTCGGCTTCAATCGCAATGGAACCGACCTCGTCGTCGTGCTCGTGTTGTGCGACCCACGTACGCTCTGCGCCTGGCGGGATGACGGTGCCATCTTCCGTTTTCAGTTCGATGTCGAACTCTTCAGCCGTATGTTGCGTATACAACCCCACATCCTGATCCTCTTCCACCACCAGGAAGAACGATTTGCGCCCCGATGCCTCGAGGTGCAGATTTACGTGCTCCCAGAGGGGAATGTCGTCGTTGGGCTGGAGGTGTTCTGGCGGTTCAGCGTATCGTCGTACACACCACTCTGCACCTTCACGGAGGGCAGCGTCATCGGATCCCTGGTTGCCAGCAATCACGAGCGACATCTCCGGGTCCGGACCTTCTGCAAGGTTGAGCTCGTAGCGACCCGACTTGAGCGAATAAACACCGGTCCATTCAAATGGATATTCGGGTTCAAGGAAGGTGGGCTTGCGTTCAAGCACGTCGTCCAGATTGAACGCGTCAAGGTTGAGAACAGTGTCTACAGGTACATCCGCCTGCTTGCTGCGTACAACGCGCGCCATTCTGTTCATGTCCTTGAGACGCGTTTCGAGATCATCGACGGTCTCATCGCTGACAAGGTCGGTTTTGTTGAGGACCAGCACATCCGCGAAGGCAACCTGTTCGGTGCTCTCATCACTGCGACCGAGTTGCTGGTCGATGTGTGCGGCATCAACCAGCGTGACGATGCCATCCAGCGAGAACTCCTCACGAATCTCATCGTCCATGAAGAACGTTTGCGCAACAGGTCCGGGATCGGCAAGTCCGGTTGTCTCGACCAGTACATAGTCAAACTTGTCTCGCCGCTTCATCAGATTGCTGAGTACGCGGATCAGGTCGCCGCGCACTGTGCAGCAAATACAGCCGTTCGACATCTCGAAGATTTCCTCATCCGCATCAATCACGAGTGCTTGGTCGATACCGACTTCACCGTACTCGTTCTCAATGACTGCGATGCGTTTGCCGTGTTCTTCGCTCAGAATGCGATTGAGTAAGGTCGTTTTGCCTGAGCCAAGAAAGCCGGTCAGGATCGTGACGGGGACCTTTTGCGGCATGTTCATGTGAATCTCCTTAAGTGGGTAAAGCGCTAGCGATGGTTAACAAAGGATGCAAAGGCGTCATCTGGCAGATCGAAACCCCAT
Source organism: OM182 bacterium MED-G24 (assembly GCA_002457275.1). Lineage (GTDB taxonomy): Bacteria > Pseudomonadota > Gammaproteobacteria > Pseudomonadales > Azotimanducaceae > UBA7451. The sequence goes on along the minus strand of NTKD01000079.1, from coordinate 100 downwards.
GCTTTGCAGATGTCCAACAGATCATCCGCCTCGATCTCTGCTGTTGTCTTATGCAGCTTGTATTGCAGCTGGGCTGCGTCGGGTTGCAGCAACCCAAACA
>NTKD01000078.1 GCA_002457275.1 OM182 bacterium MED-G24 | reverse complement strand
GCAGCCGACCCAGACCTGTGGTTACTGGACGAACCCACCAATCACCTGGACATCCCAGCCATCCAATGGCTCGAAGGTGTCATCAGTGAATTCCAGGGTACCGCCATGGTGATCAGCCATGATCGCCGTCTACTGGATCGTGTGGCCACAGCCGTCGTGGATATTGATCGTGGGCGTGTCACCCGATGGGATGTGGGCTATCAACGTTTCCTCGAGCGCAAGGCACACGAGTTGGAAGTAGAAGCCCGGAACGCAAAGCTGGAGGATGCGCGGCTCGCCCAGGAGGAGGCCTGGATCCGGGAAGGTATCAAGGCACGCCGGACACGCAACGAAGGACGCGTTCGGTCATTAATCGAGATGCGTAAAGAGAAACGCAAACGACGGGAACGAGAATCTCTGAACATGGAGATCGATGCGGCCCGCAAATCCGGCAAGATCGTCAAGGAACTCGAAAGCGTCTCCAAGTCGTTTGGCGACAACCAAATCGTCAACGAGCTGGACCTGGTCATTCAGCGTGGCGACCGAATTGGTCTGATGGGTCCGAACGGTACCGGCAAGACCACGTTGATACGCACCATTCTTGGAGAAGAGTCGCCCGACACCGGGCACGTCAAAACCGGCACCAAGCTCGAGGTCGCCTACTTCGATCAGAGTCGAGAACAGCTCGATCCGGATTCGTCTGTCATCGACTGCGTCTCTGAAGGACGGGATTTCATCACCATCAATGGGCGACCCGTTCACATCATCACCTACCTCAGCAACTTCATGTTCTCGAAAGACCAGGCACGATCACCGGTGCGGGTGCTGTCGGGCGGAGAACAGAACAGGATATTGCTCGCCAAGCTGTTTATGAAGTCATCCAACTTCATGGTACTGGACGAACCCACCAACGATCTCGATATCGAGACACTTGAGATGCTGGAGGAACTCCTCCATACCTACGACGGCACCGTACTTGTCATCACACATGACCGAGCGTTTCTCGATAACGTTGTTGGCAGCATGTTGGTTTTTGGGGGGGCCGGAACCATCACGGAACATGTCGGTGGCTATTCCGATTGGGAAGCCCGAGGTGGCTCCTTCAGGGAAAACACTCGTCAGGGCACGCCTGAGCGAGAAGAGAAAAAGGTCACTCGGCCGCGGAAGAGCAAGGGATCATCCAACCGGGCGCGAGCGCAGGAGCTCACTGCCCTGCCAGGTCTTATAGAAGCAATGGAAACGAAAATCTCGATCCTCTTTGATCAGATGGCGGATTCCAGCTTCTATGACCAACCCGAGGATGACCAGCGAAAGACCAACGATCAACTGAAGGCACTGCAATCAGAACTTGAGACGCTGTTCGCCCGTTGGGAGGAACTGGAGACCGAGAATGGATCCTGACAAGGCCGTTTCGATGCAGACCAACATCAATGGCCTGGCCCTGGGACCAGCCACGGCAGCAGACGCAGCGGCGATTTGCAGCGTTGTTGCGGCCAGTCACGAACACCTCACACAACACGACGACTACCACGATCTGGTAGCGGCTTCAGAGGCGGATATCGCCGCCGAGATCACCGTCGACACTCAGCAACCCTTCGTGATGTGCCACGACGGAACGATCGTCGGCACTATCTACCGAATGCTGTACCAGTCAACGGTCTTTGGTCTGGGTTACTGGATTGGTGCGGCGTTTGCGAGTCGAGGTTTTACCAGGGCTGCCGTGGAGACCGTCATTCAGCATGCAATCGCAAACCCGGGTGCAACGGAGATCTGGGCCGGCATTAAACACGCCAATACACCGAGTATCCGCCTCATGACACGCCTGGGATTCAAGCTTGCCCGGGAACCGAACACTCACCTAAGCTATTGCCTGACGGTTCAGGCGGACTGACCATGTCCCCGGTCGCTCCCCCCAGTCCTTTTGTTGCGACACATCTCGATCTGATCAGGCGTGGCGGCCACGTACTGGATCTCGCCTGTGGAAACGGCCGTAACACACGACTGCTGCTCGAACACGGTTTTCGCGTGACTGCCGTGGACATTAATATGGAAGGCATCCGCGATCTTGAAGGGCACTCACAGCTGACGTCCCTTGCGTTGGACATGGAGACGCCGGGTGATCCATGGCCAATTTCACGTCACGTAACTACGCCTTTGGATGGCATTGTGGTGACCAACTACCTTCACAGGCCGCAATTTCCGTACATCGCGACATCGCTGAAGCCCTCGGGGGGCCTTCTGATCTACGAGACCTTCATGGCTGGCAATGAGCAATATGGCAAGCCCTCCAACCCACGCTTTCTGCTACAGCAGGATGAACTCACAGAAGCCTTTGCTGACTTAAGTATCCTGGCGTTTGAACAGGGCTACCGCGAAGCACCGTCACCTGCGATAGTGCAGTCCCTGTGCGCGCGTGCCAGTTGAGGTTCGAGCGATCCCTAGACCTCGACGTGTAACAGTTTCAGAAACATCGCTTTCTGGTCATCGGTCATGGCATCAAAGTCTGGAACCAGCATTTCAGTGACCGGCAGGTCGACAAACTCCGGGGACTGTTTCTGCATGGTGGCCGCAATATTGTGCAGACCGTTGCCCTCTTCAGACCCCGCCATCAAGGGACCGCCGATTTCCTTCGGCCAAAAGATCTCAATACCTGTGGACTCACCATAAGGATTTTCACGGCCTACATGCTTCTCGATGGCCTTGCGCAGTGCAACCTCACCTTCCCGGCGTTTGGCTCCGCCTTCAGCACCATATAAGGCGCCCGACTGATTGCAGATGGCGGCCCATCTTGCGCGAATGTGGAACCCCGGCAGTTCAAGCGCCTCGTCCGGGATGCCATCGCCACCTGTGACCTTACCGTCCTTGACCATGATGTAATAACCAGCTTTCTCGCTGCGCCCATTACCCATGAGCCGCTCTGGTGGGTGCGTATAGTGCTCGGTGAAAGCCCAGACGAAATCGTCCGGCAGATTTTCAAGTTCCAGGATTTTCACCGACGCGTCCGCGCAGGCCTGACCCCATTCACGGGAGCCAAACTCACCCAACTCAGTCAGGGTCGACATATCAATCACGTACATGGGCTCTCTCCGTCAGTTTTGTCTTAGTACGGCAGCGTACAGTGAATCACCTAGTCCCGCCACAGCCAGCGCAGACTGTCTGCAAAGAGGGCCCCTCCGTGACGCAGACTGTGTCCTCCGGTGCCAAATTCAAACCGGTAGTTGTAACCCGCGTATTCCAGTGCATTGGCCATGGTCTTGTTGGCGAGCGGCCAGTCGCCGAGCAGTATCGCGGCGTCAGCTTCCCCGCTCTGCAACAGGACCCGGATGGGTTTGCGTTCCGTAGAGCGAATCAGATATGGGAAATTATGCCCACCCCGAATGTTCGTGAACGAACCACAGTGACTGAGAACACGCCCGAAACTATCCGGATGATGCCACGCCAGATTGAACGCACAGATACCACCACTCGAAACGCCACAAATCGTTCGTTTTCCAGGGTCTTCTGACAGAGAGACACCGGCTTCGGACGCCATGAACGGCAGCACCTCGTCGATGATGAAGCGACCGTAGTCCGGGGTCATGGAATCGTACTCATAACTCCGCTGGCCACGGTCGGACCCATCAACCGGTTGGCCAGGATTCACAAACGCAGCAACCGTCGGTTGGATATCACCAGCTGCGATGAGATTGTCGAGAACTGCAGTGGCACGGATGGCGCCTTCTCGATTCAGGTAGCCCGCACCGTCATTGAAGACGATAACGGGCGCCTCGACAGACACGCCTTCTGGCACGTAGATCCACATGTCCCGTTTGGTATCCGGAAACACTTTCGAGGCCTGCCAATCCTTGAAACTGGTGACGCTGCCCGTCGCCACCCCTTCCCGCGGAAAGGCTTCGGAGCAAGGGTGGTACGCCGCATCACCAGGAACGTCGAGTGCATCCCGGATATCCATGTTGCTGCGCCCGTTGACCGCCATCGGACACGGCTGATCCAGGCCCAGTACCTGGTGGGTTTCTATATTCATGGGCATAAGGAATCTCCGTTATCAATCTTATTGTTGTTCTTTTCTTTTTGGGGGCGGGTCGGAAATTGTCGCTCCGATCAACGCATTCCCTCGGCGCGCTGCATCATGGCATCGGCCATCCGCTCAGAAACACGCGCGGGATCGACCAGCGCAACAATCGCAGCAGGCTTCATTCCCGTACCATTCGCTGCGAAAGCGCTTCCTGCAAGGGTCATCCGAGCGTTGCCCCAGATCATATGATCTGCATCCTGATCCGGCCAGTAAAGGGTCGCGATAGGTAACAGCACCCGGGAACGTGAAAACCTGGGTAGGGGAACCGGTTCAAAGATCTGGTCGCCATCATCAGTCTCAAAGGTCAGCCGTGTCACCGTAAGTTGGGCCGCGTTGTCGATGTCAGCGCGCGTATCGAACCGCATGGCATTTAGCTGGTGTGATCGAATCGTCAACCAATTGCCTTCCATGTCATAGACACGGAGTATGTCATCATCCTTTTGCAGCGTCGGACCAGGCAGGGCTGACAGCATATTGGCACTTACACGATTATTCTGGGTCAGATTTGACGGCGAATACGGAACGACCAGTCATTCCAGACGCGGGCCTCACCATGATCATAGGTCACCCGAATCTGATTCGGCTCGAGAGGCGGGGTTCGCGGCATGAGCCAGGTGCCTACTCCGAATAACAGAAGGACCAAGATCACCGCGATTGCCTTCATTATCTCTTCCGTCGCCCCTTTCTCGTCGTGTATACCCCATGGTGCATCATGGTGGGTCGGTCCAGACCACAGCCTGGTTCAGTAACGCGGCCCCACCACCATGGCCTTCACCTTGGGTCCATGCGGAATACCGCTCGATCTGGTAATCGCTCCCCTTCCGGAACACCCAGGACTGCACGGCGGTCAGCATCATTTAGCCGCACAGCCTGTCGTTCGTAGAGCTCATCGCCAATTTTCAGTCGCACCCGATCATCCCGCCGCACATTACCGGACCAGTACTTGCCATCACAGCTACGGCAGCCCACGTACAGGTGTTCACCATCAGTCCAGGCCATCGCGGTAATCGAGTGGCGGATCAGATACCACGTTCGGGTCTCCACCCACACCATCGTCCGGCCACCACCGAGGATCGACCAATCCGGATTTTGTACCTCCGCCAGCGAACCAGAGAGCCCAATACCCGGCTGACGTTCCACCGGATCATAGGGAACAACGATCGCAGCGATATACAAGATCACCAAGAGTCCAACAACACTCAGAGCCAGAAACTTTAAACCCCTCATCAGTACTTTCTTCATCAAGGCCCTCCCAGTTCCGGGTTACCTCATCACAAATCCGCTTGTCGTTCCAGGCTTCCGACAGCCCATACGCGGGGCCCGTCAGCCACTCACGAACTGTCGGGCGAAACGTTCGGCGGCCGGTGAAATCGCAGTCGCCTTACGGCGAGCAAGCCCAAGACGACGCTTGATCGTGAGCCCCGTTACCAGGATCTGTCGCACCATGTCCTGGTTCTGGACACCCATCTGGGAAACAAACGCCAGCGATCCGGTGTTGGCCACCATCTGCACGATCGCGGGGATCGAGCGTAGTTCCATGACCACGTTGGTCTCGACACCGGCCTCCAGCAAAGCGCTGTCAACGAGCTGTCGAATCGCACTACCGGCTTCAAATCCAACGATGTTCTGACCATCCAGCTGCAGAACGTCGACCTGTGACATCGCCGCCAACGGGTTATCCGGGGATGCAACCAGTACGATGTGGTCTTCGACAATCGGCTGTATCTCGAGTTCGGTGGTTCGCACCGGCAGCGTGACCAGGCCCAGTTCCAGGGCACCACTCGCGACATCAGAGGCGATCTCTGCCGATCCCGCTTCCTTCACCTGGAACAGGACGTCCGGATAGTCCGCCTGAAAACGTGTGATCGCATCCGGTAAAACAAACGAGACGGCGGTTGCACCGCCACCGATGCGGACGTTGCCGCCAGACGCACTCTGTCTCCGCAGCACTTCAGACTTCAGGTGTTCGTATCGACCGATAAGCACCCTAGCTTCGATATCCACCAGTTCGCCGATTTCAGTCAGCTTTGCCCCGCGTCGGCTGCGCCTCAGAAGTTCCATGCCAAATTCTTCTTCAAGTTGCTGAATCCGACGGGTCAGCGCAGGTTGTGTAAGACCCAGGCGATTAGCGGCTTCGGTGATCGCACCGGCATCGCTCACGGCGACGAGTGACTTGAGAAGGTCCAGATCCATATCCCGATCTATATCCATATAGTATAAATATTTTCTATGTTATACATCAAAACTATCCATTTTACGCATGCTTAAAAAACCTCTATGGTTGCGGCCGATTCATAAGAACGCCTGATCGTAGTGACAGGGCGTGACACAAAAATAGAGGTATTCATGCTGGAAGCGTATCGAGCCCACGTGGCTGAACGTGCTGAACAGGGCATTCCGCCCAAACCACTCACGGCCGAACAGGTTACAGACCTCGTGGAGCTGCTGAAGACCCCTCCTGCCGGAGAGGAAGAGTTCCTGATGCTACTACTGGTTGAACGCGTACCACCAGGGGTTGATGACGCAGCCTATGTCAAAGCCGCGTTTCTGGCGGACATCGCCAAAGGCGAGACTGATTGCGGACTGATCGACAAGGCTCGCGCGATTGAACTGCTCGGTACCATGCTCGGCGGCTACAACATCATGCCCCTGGTTGATTTGCTGGATGACGACGACCTCGCGCCTTTGGCAGCCGAGCAACTGAAGTACACCCTGCTCATGTTTGATGCCTTTCATGATGTGGCTGACAAGGCCCGCGAAGGCAACGTACACGCGCAGGCCGTGATCCAGTCCTGGGCAGATGCTGAGTGGTTCAAAGCCAAAAGTGACGTCCCCGAAGAAATCCCGCTCACAGTGTTCAAGGTCACCGGTGAAACAAACACGGATGACCTTTCACCAGCACAGGATGCCTGGTCACGACCAGACATTCCACTCCATGCCCTTGCCATGCTCAAGAACCCTCGTGAAGGCATCACCGATGCCATTGATCAGATTGAAGCGTTGAAGAACAAAGGCAATCCGGTCGCCTACGTGGGTGATGTGGTCGGCACCGGGTCGTCACGCAAGAGCGCCACCAATTCGGTCCTGTGGCATATGGGTGATGACATTCCGTTTGTACCGAACAAGCGACAAGGCGGCGTTGTCCTTGGGGGTAAAATTGCACCCATCTTCTTCAACACTGTCGAAGACTCAGGCGCCCTGCCCATCGAGTGTTCAGTCGAGAACATCGCGATGGGTGATACCATCATCGTCAAACCGTACGAAGGTAAGGTGGTCAACGAAGCCGGTGAAGTCATCAGCGAGTTCGAACTGAAGACCGACGTGCTGCTGGATGAATCCAAAGCGGGTGGGCGCATACCACTGATCATCGGTCGCAGCCTGACAGAACGTGCCAGAGAGAACCTGGGACTTGGCGCCACCGAGGTGTTTCGTCGGCCAGAGGATCCCGGTACATCCGATGCGGGTTTCACACTCGCACAGAAGATCGTGGGTCGAGCCTGCGGTCTGGGTGAAGGTCAGGGGATCAGACCGGGGACCTATTGTGAACCGCGAATGGGCACCGTCGGTTCCCAGGACACGACAGGCCCGATGACGCGTGACGAGCTGAAGGAACTTGCCTGTCTGGGTTTCTCTGCAGATCTGGTGATGCAGAGTTTTTGCCACACCGCTGCGTATCCCAAGCCCATCGATATTGAGACGCAGCACACGTTGCCGGATTTCATCCACAACCGGGGTGGCGTATCACTAAGGCCTGGCGATGGCATCATTCACAGCTGGTTGAACCGAATGCTGCTACCCGATCAGGTCGGTACCGGTGGTGATTCCCACACCCGCTTTCCGCTAGGCATCTCGTTCCCGGCAGGATCCGGCCTCGTCGCATTTGGCGCCGCACTCGGTGTTATTCCACTGGATATGCCAGAGTCAGTGCTTGTGCGCTTCACGGGTGAAATGCAGCCCGGGATCACCCTGCGCGATCTGGTCAACGCCATTCCCTACGCCGCCATCCAGAGGGGCTTTCTGACGGTCGAGAAGGCCGGCAAAAAGAACGTCTACAACGGTCGTATTCTTGAAATTGAGGGGCTGCCGGACCTCACGGTAGAACAGGCCTTTGAACTGTCTGATGCGTCAGCAGAACGATCAGCGGGTGGTTGTACGATCGCGCTCTCGGAAGATTCCGTTGCCGAGTACCTGCGCTCCAACGTGGTCATGCTGCGCTGGATGATCGCAAACGGCTATCGCGATGTCCGCACCCTCGAACGACGGGCTCGCGCCATGGAAGAATGGTTAGAGAACCCGTCACTGATGCGTGCAGACAAGGATGCGGAGTACTCGGAGGTCATCGAGATCAACATGTCTGAGATCACGGAACCGCTGCTTGCATGTCCCAATGATCCAGACGATGTGAAGCCCCTTTCCGAAGTCGCTGGGACACAGATTGATGAAGTATTCATCGGCTCCTGCATGACGAACATTGGCCACTTCCGTGCCGCTGGCAAGTTGCTGCAGGCCGCAGGTCAAGTCATTCCGTCACGTCTCTGGATCGCGCCACCGACACGCATGGATGAACAACAGCTTATGGACGAAGGCTACTTCAACATCTATGCGCAGGCCGGTGCCCGGACAGAGATGCCAGGGTGCAGTCTCTGTATGGGGAACCAGGCACGGATCCAGGCTGGTTCCACGTGTGTGTCGACGTCTACACGGAACTTCCCGAATCGGTTAGGGCAGGGTTCGAATGTGTACCTGGCATCCGCGGAACTCGCCGCGATCGCGTCTATATTGGGCAAACTGCCTTCGAAAGAGGAGTACCTGGAATACGCGACCCAGATCGATTCGATGGCACCCGAGATCTACGACTACCTGAACTTTGATCAGGTACCGGAGTTCCTCGAGGCCGCCGAAGAAGGTCGGTCACTGGCGCAGGAAGTGGTTGTACAGGCATAACCTTTGAGGAGCGGGCGCGTTTCTGTCGCTTCAGGATATCCGCCCGAGAGACATCGAGCATTTCCGATTTTAGATCAGCTGGCCACGGAACCTCTCGGCTTTCGAAACCCTTATTCGGAAAAAATCCTTCAAACTTCATGCGTCCGAGTTTCTCAAGGCTCTGCAACCCGCAGTCAATCAACAGGAGATGTCGAACCGGCGCGAGCTAGGGTTTGTTTGCCATTACACCCATGCAGATGAAGTCTCCGCTCAGAAGTCGGGTCTTCCCATCGTTCTTGATGACATAGCCTGTGAATCCAGGCGTATGCCGGCAGTGGTATCGGTTTAATCCCGGTCAGCCATCGGCCCGCAGAAGGTACATGGTCAAACTCGATCACCGACATCTTTGGCGGTTGATAAGATGCATCGGTTGCCGGTAACCGATGTCGGGTGTCCCAGAACTCTGTGAGTATTGTGTGATTCGGTGATCCTTCAGGCCCATGGGTCAGGACACGATGGGCAATGCCACCGTGATCATCGACAAACGCGCGATGTTCCTTGTAGAAGCGTTTGAAATCCGGGCCATGGAACAACACGTTGCCTGAACGGTGTTTACGAAAGTAGCTGTACAGTGTCCCGGGATTGACGATGCCACGCACTGGTTTGGCATCAGGGTTGGTGGCCATAATGAGGTACAGATCCGTCGCCAACGGACGGATTTCGATGGGCCACTTGGGATACCAAGTCATCGGTTTCCTTCCAGCACATATCCAAAAGCCTGACCCGAGCGCACCTAGAGAAGCACGAAAGGTCGTCCATAAGCCTTCGTCATCCTCCACAGAGACCGATAACAGTAGAACGGCCCACCTCTCCTGTTATACAGTCACGGGCTATTTACATGATTGTTGATAAGACATGTCCACTTCACTGAGCATCCGGTCTTGAGCACCGGACAACGATCAACACACCGGCTCAGCCTTGGCACCATGTCCGCGTTCGGTTTCGGTGCGATCTCGGAAGCGACCAAGAACGCAGCATTCAACACTTTCCTGCTGTTCTACTACAACCAGGTCCTGGGTGTTTCCGCGACCGGAACGAGTATTGCACTGGCCATCGCGCTGATCTTTGACGCGATCACCGATCCACTCGCCGGCAGTCTTTCGGACAAGGCAAGAACTCGTTGGGGGCGCCGGCATCCATTCATCCTATTTGCCGCCTTTCCCCTGGCCATCACGTTGTACCTGCTGTTCAACCCACCTGAACTGACCGAAACAGCGTACATGGTCTGGCTCGGCGTGTTTTCGGTGCTCGTTCGGACTGCGATGACGTTCTATCACATTCCCCACCTGGCGCTGGGCGCAGAACTCACAGACGACTACAACCAGCGCTCAACCATGTATGCCTTCAATACTTTTTTTGCAGCCCTGGGCGGTGCACTGTTCATACCCTTTAGTTATCGATTGTTTTTCCCCACCACCGCTGAATTCAATCCAGCACTGTTGAATCAGGCCGCCTATTCACCCTGGGCGATATTTGCCGGCGGCATCATCATCTTCGCGATCGTGGTGTGTTTTCTCGGCACAAAGAGCGAAATTCCCAGGCTGCGGGCCCACGTGGCAGAACACCAGTCCAGGTTCTCAGCGGGCCAGCTGTTTGCAGAACTCGCTGCGGCATTTCGCAATCGCTCTTACCGCGCCATCTTCTTTGGCATGATGCTGAGTACATTCGTGCTCGCCGTCGAAGGCATCTTCAACCCATTCATGGGCTTCCACTTCTGGGGCATGACCACAGAGCAACTGACCTATATTCCCCTCGGAAGTCTTGTTGGTCTCGTACTTTCTATGTTGCTCATTCCCTGGGTGACCAGGACTTTCGACAAGAAGCCGACTCTGATCGGCAGTGCCGCGCTCACAATCATAAACGTAAACGTCCCCATCGTGCTCTCATTGATGGGTGTCAGCTGGTTCCCGGAACCGGGTTCCACAACCTTGTTGTTTATCCTCATCATTAGCGCTCTGGTCACGGCCACCCTTGGTCCCATTATTTTCGCGACCCTCAACTCTATGTTTGCCGACATCACCGACGAACACGAACTGGAAGTCGGGGAGCGGCGTGAAGGCGTTATCTTTGCCGCGCGTGCGTTCGCGGTGAAAGCGACCAGTTCCATGGGTCTGATCTTCGGCGGCATCCTGCTCGACTACATCCAGTTCCCTCGCGGCGCAATGATGGGGGAGGTCCCTGCAGATATTTCCTGGCAACTTGGCTTCATCGCCGGGCCCGCCACATCAGTCATCACCTTGACGGGCCTGATCCTGTACCTGGGTTACCGAATCGACAGAAACCGCCATGCGGAGATCATGTCGGAACTGGACAGCCGGGATGGACAATGAATCACTAAAGAATTGGCCTCCGATACCAACTAACCGAACACCTGCCGGTGTTTGTGCCGGTTTGTTGAATTAGGAGGACGCATGCTGCCGGAAAGCCCTGGGATACTCGCCGTGGACGACGATCCCAACCTGCTGCGCATGACGCGCAATGTTCTGAAGCAGGTTTCCGAGGATGTGGATACAGCGAGCTCGGGTAAGGAGGCCGTTATTGAATGCATCTCTCGCAGCTATGACGTCGTTGTGAGCGACCTTGATATGCCGGAAACGGACGGCCTCGAGCTGATGCATCTGCTTCCCAGCATACGCCGAACTATTCTCACAGGGCACACAGAGTCCGAATACATGATGGCAGCGATCAACCCCGGTCGTGT
>NTKD01000077.1 GCA_002457275.1 OM182 bacterium MED-G24 | reverse complement strand
TGGGCGGGAACACAAGTGGTTTAATAGACACTGATTTACTGAACGCAGGGTATCCCGTGTTTGAGTCTTTGTCTGAACGACTGACCGCTACGCTGGGCAAATTGTCTGGCAAGGCTCGCCTGACCGAAGAGAATATCAGCGAGACGCTTCGAGAGGTGCGGACTGCGCTGCTGGAGGCGGATGTCGCACTCCCGGTTGTTAAACAATTTGTTGAGCAGGTTCGAGTCCGTGCCGTCGGACAGGAGATTGACACCAGCCTGTCCCCCGGGCAGGCGTTCGTCAAGATCGTGAATGATGAACTGGTCGCCACGATGGGCCGCGGTGAGACCGGATTGAATCTCGCGACGCAACCCCCGACGGTCATTTTGATGGCTGGTTTGCAGGGTGTGGGCAAGACGACAACGGCTGCAAAACTTGCGCTGTTCCTGCGTCAGCGGGAGAACAGGAAGGTCATGCTTGCGAGCGCCGACGTCTATCGACCGGCGGCCATTGATCAACTGAAGACGCTGGCAACAGAAGTTGAAGTGGACTTCTTTGACAGTACACCCGATCAAAAGCCGGAGCAGATCGCACGTGACGCTGTTGCCGAAGCGCGTCGCCAGTTTGCCGATGTCCTCATCCTGGATACTGCCGGTCGCCTGGCAGTTGATGACGAAATGATGAATGAGATCAGGGTTGTCCACAAAGCGATCGACCCCGCGGAGACCCTGTTTGTCGTTGATGCCATGACAGGGCAGGACGCTGCCAATACGTCTCAGGCGTTTAACGATGTTCTGCCACTGACCGGTGTGGTGCTGACCAAGGCGGATGGTGATTCCCGTGGCGGCGCAGCATTGTCCGTGCGTTCAATCATCGGAAAACCCATCAAGTTCCTGGGTATGGGCGAAAACGTGGACGCGCTTGAAGCTTTCCACCCTGATCGAATCGCGTCCCGTATTCTCGGGATGGGTGATGTCCTCTCGCTGATCGAGGAGGCCGAGCTCAAGGTTGATAAGAAAAAGGCAGAGAAGCTTGCGCGCAAGATGCGAAAGGGCCAGAAGTTTGACTTGGACGACTTTCGTGATCAGATCCAGCAGATGAACAACATGGGTGGCGTCACCGGGCTCCTCGACAAGCTGCCTGGGATGGGCAATATGAACCAGACGATTGCGGATCGACTGGAGTCTAATCCGTTTGGTCAGATGGAGGTCATCATCAATTCGATGACACCCCATGAACGTCATTTCCCGGATGTCATCAGCGGTTCCCGCAAGAAACGCATTGCCAATGGCTCTGGTACGCAGATACAGGATGTGAACCGCCTTCTGAAGCAACACAAGCAGATGCAGAAAATGATGAAGAAAATGTCCAAGAAAGGGGGCACGGCCAACATGATGCGCGGGCTGGGTGGTGCCATGCAGCAACCGCCCGGCGGTCGTCGTTTCCGCTGATCAAGAGTCGGTCAAACATCGCCTGAATCCCGGTTTCAATCGGAGAATCAATCCCTTACAATAGCCGCCCTTTTGCGGACCCCCCTGTAGGGTCGTATATCGGGTCTTGGCTCTGGCGTGTTCCAGAGACGGCTCGAAAAGCAGATTTTCTAAGGATATCAATAAGATGGTAGTGATTCGGTTATCCAGAGCCGGAAGCAAGAAGCGTCCGTATTACCACATCACGGTCGCGGACAAGCGCGTTTCGCGGGATGGACGTTTCATTGAACGTATCGGTTTCTACAATCCCAACGCACGCGGAGCCGAGGAAGGCACGCGTCTTGACGTCGAACGTATGGAGTACTGGGTTCGACAGGGCGCTCAGGCATCTGATCGGGTCAAGAAGATTGCCAAGGACCATGCCAAGGCTCAGGCTGCATCGGTCATCGAAGCTGATGGTGCCGCTGCCTGATTTAACCGGGGAGGTACGGTTCGTCGTTGTCGGGAGACTGGGCGGTGCATACGGTATCAAGGGCTGGATTCGACTGACGTCCTATACCGATCCCCCGGAACAGATAATGAAGTACCAGCCCTGGCAGCTGGTTCGAAACAAGCCAGGCCGCAGCAAGGGAGCGAGCTCACAGATTGTGGTGGAGGCGGTACAGCATCAGAACAACGGTCTGATCGCGAAACTGAAAGGGATTGATGACAGGAACGAAGCTGAGCAGTGGACCGGTGTCGATATCGAGATTGAAGTTGGATTGCTGCCAGTTCTGGACGACGAAGAGGTCTACTGGCATCAGCTGGAAGCAATGAAGGTGGTCAATAAGTCCGGGGAGTGTCTCGGAGAGGTCGACCACATGATGGATACGGGCGCTCACGATGTGCTGGTTGTCAGACCTAGTGAGCAGAGTATAGATGGCAGGGATCGGATGATCCCTTACGTAAAGGAGAAGATACTGGGAGTCGATCTGGTGAGCCGAATTGTCCAGGTCGACTGGGCCGTTGACTACTGATCGTCTTTGTACGGTTTGATACTGGGCAAGACACGTGTGGTTTGGAGTGGTGACATTGTTTCCGGAGACTTTTACCGGGGACCACTTGATCGGCGTCACTGGCCGGGCGTTTCGCGATGGACTGGTGAGCGTTGAGTGTTTCAACCCACGGGACTTTGCGATGGACCGACACAGAACGGTAGATGATAAGCCCTATGGTGGTGGCCCGGGCATGTTGATGAAGGTGGCGCCGATTCGCAAAGCCATCCATAACGCCAAGGAAGCCGCAACAGAAGCGCACGTTTCGCCAGACGTTCCGACCGAGGCTTCAAAAGGGGCTTCGAAAAAGATGTTGCCCGAGGTGGTCTACCTATCTCCCCAGGGACAGCCGCTCACTCAGGGTGATCTTGCTGAATGGGCGTTAAAGGGTAGTGTCGTATTGGTTTGTGGTCGATATGAGGGCATTGATGAGCGAATCATCGAGTCCGATATTGATCGGGAAGTCTCCATTGGGGACTTCGTGTTGAGTGGTGGGGAAGTACCCGCCATGGCTGTCATCGATGGTGTGACCCGCTTGGTGCCCGGTGCTGTGGGTGATCGAGACTCGGTGACGCAGGATTCGTTTTCGAGTGGATTGCTGGATTATCCGCAGTTCACGCGACCAGAGGAGATAGAGGGCAGACAGGTGCCTGAAGTATTGCTGAGTGGTGATCACGGGAAAATCGAACGTTGGCGCCAGAAACAGGCATTGGGAAAGACATGGGAGAAGCGGCCGGACCTGATCAGAGCCAGGTCGCTGACAAAGATAGAACAGCAGTTACTCGATGAGTATCTGGCTGAAACAGTAAAAAAGTAGATCGAATAAACCGGGACCAGCAGGAAGACGACATGAGCAAAAACAAGATCATCGAGCAGATCGAGAATGCACAGTTGAAGAGTGATGTCCCGGAGTTTGGATCTGGCGATACGCTGGTCGTTCAGGTCAAGGTTCGCGAAGGAAACCGGGAACGTCTGCAGGCCTTTGAAGGTGTTGTCATCGCTCGCAGAAATCGAGGACTGAACTCGGCGTTCACGCTGCGCAAGACTTCCCATGGTGTGGGCGTTGAGCGAACTTTTCAGACGCACAGCCCTCAACTTGAATCGATCTCAGTGAAGCGACGCGGCGATGTCCGCCAGGCTAAACTCTATTACCTCCGTGAACGTTCCGGCCGTTCCGCAAGGATCAAAGAAAAGCTGAACTAACGTTCAGGGGCCAGAGTGAACTTAATTTGATCCTTTGAGAGCACTTCCGCTCCGGTTTGTTGCAATTTACTTGACCCCTCGGGACGCTCCGCACACTGGGGACGTACCTCTCCTTTCCTGGGGGCGTGATTCCTCGCGTCGTGTAAGATGCTCCCCATGCAGAATCAGGCACTGATAGACGGCTTTATCGATGCGCTCTGGCTTGAAAAGGGCCTGTCTGAAAATACCCTGAGTTCCTATCGAAGAGATCTGCGACAGCTGGCGGCCTGGATCGACCGGAAGGGACGAGACCTGTTGCAGATACAACGCCAGGATCTGTTGCAGTATCTGTCTGACCGACTGGCCACTGGTTTGGGTGCTAGGTCAGCCGCACGTATGTTGTCATCTTTGCGGTCGTTCTACCGTTACCAGCTTCGAGAACACCGCATCCACATCGACCCGACGTTAAGCATTGATAGCCCGAAACTGGGCAGACCCCTCCCGGACACGCTTTCTGAGTCTGATGTTGAAAAGCTACTGTCCGCTCCTGATGTGACCACGGCGATTGGTCTGCGTGATCGCACCATGCTGGAATTGCTCTATGCGAGCGGGTTGCGTGTGTCCGAACTGGTGTCGTTGACAATCGCCGATATGAATCTGCGTGCTGGCGTTGTGCGTGTTATGGGCAAGGGCAGCAAGGAACGTCTGGTGCCGATGGGTGAAGAAGCGCTTTTTTGGATCCATCGTTATCTGAATGAGGCACGATCTGATCTGCTCAAGGGGCATCTGGCGGCGCCTATTGTCTTCCCGAGTCGACAGGGAAGAACGATGACACGGCAGACCTTCTGGTATCGTATCAAGGTCCATGCCCAGAGTGCCGGAATCGGGGCAAAACTCTCTCCCCATACGGTGAGGCACGCGTTCGCGACACATCTGATCAATCATGGCGCGGACCTCAGAGTGGTCCAGATGCTTCTTGGACATAGTGATCTGTCGACCACCCAGATTTACACGCATGTGGCGCGACATCGGTTGAAGGAGCTGCATCAGGAGCACCATCCTCGCGGGTAGTCCCAGGGCTCGTTCAGATAGCGCGACATGAAACAAAACGACCAGTGTGGGGGTCTTAGAAACAGACGATCCGTTGGTACTGCAAACGTACCGATACATTGGCGCGCATTGCATTTTCCAGTAGATGGGGCAAAGTGGCCGGCATTGCGAAAAAAATGGGCGGAGAAGGCACTATGAGCCTTGCTGAAATGAAACGGAATACGGTGTTGATCCTGACGGGGTTTTTCGTCCTGATGACACAGGTAGCGGCAACACCCGCTACAGCTTTCAAAGAGGCAGCGGCACACGCTGAGGCCCGTGATACGATCACGCGCAAGCTCACTGCAGCGGTTGCAGGTGCGAAAATTCTGAGTATCGAGCCTTCGCCAATTGCCGGTCTTTACGAGGTCAATGTTGGCGGTGAGACCGTCTATGTTGCCGCAGACGGCGGCCACATGATCGGCGGCGATATGTATCAGGTTGGTCCGCAAATCGTGAATGTCTCGGAAAGTAAGCGAACGTTGGTCAGACGCCGACTGCTAGCGGAAATCGATGAATCCGAGATGGTCGTGTTTTCTCCGCCACCCCGGAAAGTGAAGGCCAAAGTCACGGTGTTTACAGATATCGACTGCGGTTATTGTCGGAAACTGCACCGCGAGATCAAGAATTACAACGATCTTGGAATCGCGATCCGTTACATGGCGTTTCCACGCGCTGGCCTGGAATCCCGCTCCTATCAGAAGGCTGTTTCCACCTGGTGCAGCGATGACCCGAATGCGGCCATGACGCAGGCGAAATCAGGCGTTGATCTCGAGCGCAGGGTCTGTGCGAATCCGGTCTCTACGCAGTACAGACTGGGTGAGATGGTCGGAGTGACCGGCACTCCAGCACTCGTTCTGGAAGATGGGTCCATGTTGATGGGTTACCGCCCGCCGCTTGAGCTGGCACGAACTATGGGTATTCAGACGCCCTGACGAAAATATTGAGGGGTCTTGAGGTGGTTCACATCACCCGGTCCGGATTCAATGCACCAGTTTTCGTCGATGCCAACGTACTGATTGCGCATCCCTCATCTGTTTCGTGGCACTGACATCACGCATGGCATAGAATGCGCCTTTCCCGTTACACCCCTCTCGAAGCGACCCATGGACGACTTTCCACGCATTAAGCGCCTACCGCCGTATATTTTCAGCATCACCGATGAACTGAAGCGAGAAGCCCGGGCCAAAGGAGAGGATATCGTGGACTTCGGTATGGGGAACCCGGATCAACCGACGCCGCAACATATCGTCGACAAGCTGATCGAGTCTGTCCAGAAGGGCGACACACACAGATACTCCCAGTCCAAAGGGATCCCTCGGCTTCGAAAGGCAATCTGTGACTGGTACGAGCGTCGATTTGACGTGGACCTGGATCCTGAAAACGAAGCGATCGTTTGTCTGGGATCAAAGGAGGGTATTGCCCACCTGGCGATGGCCGTACTTGGCCCCGGGGATGGCGTACTGGTTCCGAATCCCAGCTACCCCGTGCATACCTACGGTGCGGTGATCGCAGACGCAGATGTACGACATGTGCCCCTGACACCCGATGTCGACTTTTTCAGTGAGCTTGAAACTGCGATTACCAACAGCTGGCCGAAGCCCAAGTTGCTGATCGTGAATTTTCCTGGAAATCCCACGACCCAGTGCGTTGAGCTCGAATTCTATGAACGTCTTGTGGCGGTGGCGAAGGAGCATCAGATTTGGATCGTTCAGGATCTTGCCTATGCAGACCTCGTGTTTGACGGTTACGAGGTGCCGTCCATTTTGCAGGTTCCGGGTGCGAAGGACGTCGCGGTCGAGTTCTTTACGATGTCTAAGAGCTACAACATGCCGGGTTGGCGTATGGGATTCTGTGTTGGCAATCCAACCCTCGTCGGTGCGCTGGCGCGCATCAAGTCCTATCTGGACTATGGCATGTTCACGCCCATCCAGGTGGCTGCGATTGCGGCACTGGAAGGTGACCAGACATGCGTTGATGATATCCGTGAGATGTACCGCGTCAGGCGCGATGTGTTGTGTGAGGGATTGAATGCTGCGGGCTGGGCGGTCGAGAAGCCTCGGGCCACGATGTTCGTCTGGGCAAAGATACCACCCCAGTTTCAGAATATGGGCTCGCTGGAATTCAGCAAATTGCTCCTGAAAGAGGCCGGTGTCGCGGTATCGCCCGGGATCGGCTTTGGTCAATATGGCGATGATCACGTTCGCTTTGCACTTATTGAGAACGAACATCGAACGCGCCAGGCAATACGCGGGATCAAACGGATGTTTCGCAATACGGGTGCTCAGGCCTGAAACCCTGGGTGTCAACCGAAAGAGGAGTTTCTGATGGCTGATGTCAGCCAGTGTCGTGTCGGAATCTGTGGGCTGGGTACTGTGGCGTCGGCCACGTATAACCTGCTGACGCGACACGCTGCGCTAATTCAATCGAGATCAGGTACCGAGGTCACGGTCGTGCATGTGGGGTGTCGGCGCGATCACCCGGATTGTGTTCTGAGCAATGTTCGAGTCAGTCGTGACATCTTTGAGGTTGTTCGTGATCCCGAGGTGGACGTGGTGCTTGAGTTGATTGGGGGTACAGATCCGGCACTCGATCTTGTGCGGGAGGCACTCGGCAACGGCAAACACGTCGTCACAGCAAACAAAGCGCTGATTGCGGAGTTTGGTGGGGAGTTGTTTGACCTGGCTAACGCTAACAATGTGTCCATACGTTATGAGGCCGCGGTTGCGGGCGGAATACCCATTATCAAGGCCATTCGGGAAGGCCTCGCGGGCAATGAGATCAGCCGGGTTGCCGGAATCATCAATGGCACCACCAATTTTATCCTCACGGAAATGGAAGGGATGGGCAATCGCGGCTTCGAGGAAGTGTTGGCCGAAGCCCAGTCGCTGGGATACGCGGAAGCTGACCCGACTTTTGATGTGGAGGGTATAGATGCCGCACATAAGCTGACAATTCTGTCGACGATTGCTTTTGGCGTTCCGCTGGAGTTCGAGGCGATGTACACTGAGGGGATATCACAGATTACGGTCGCGGATATTCGATTCGCCGACGAGCTCGGATACAAAATCAAACACCTGGGTATCACAGCGAAAGATACCCAGGGTGTTGAGCTCAGGGTGCATCCGACGCTGGTCCCGAAGACATCGTTGATTGCCCAGGTCGGTGGCGTCATGAATGCGGTGATGGTGACCAGCGATGCTGCTGGTGAGACCATGTATTATGGCGCCGGTGCCGGTGGCGATGCGACGGGTTCCTCGGTGATCAGCGATGTTGTTGACCTTGCGAGAGATCACGTGGGTATTCCTGGCCCTGGATACCTCGCAGACGCAGTGAACGCCGTTCAGATTCGCCCCTTGGAGCAGATTGAATCCCCGTTTTACCTTCGCCTGACAGCCCGGGACAAGCCAGGGGTGATGGCTTCATTGACCAGTATTCTTTCCAGCCATAACATCAGTATTGAGTCTCTGTTGCAGCGGGACGCGAAAGCGGATGAGGTGCCGGTGGTGATGATCACGAATCGAGTGAAAGAGTCTGCGATGAATGCGGCATTGCTGGAGATTACCAGTCAATCCAATGTCGCCGGGGAAATTACCCGCATCCGGGTTCTGTAGCTGAACCCGCCCGGTCGGGTCATGAAATACGGTGCCAATCTGAAACGCCGCGGGCTTGTGACCAGCCACCCGGAACTGTTGCAGCGATTGTTGTCTTTCAGGGGTGACGAAAGTCCATCCACGGAAACGGCAGCATCCGATATATATGCTTTGTCTCGTTTGCTGCCACCGGACCTGCTTGAATTGCCTCGCGCCGCAGATGTGGTGGCTCACCATCTGGACGAACATCGAATCCTGGTGATAGGTGACTTTGACGCCGATGGTGCGACCAGCAGCGCCCTGCTTGTCGCTGGGTTACGTGCGATGGGAGGGCGACATGTCGACTTCCTGGTACCCGACCGATTTCGATTTGGCTATGGGCTCACGCCGGAGATAGTAGATGAGGCCAAGCTCAGGGAGCCCGACCTGATCATCACGGTCGACAACGGGATTGCGAGTATCGAAGGGGCACGACGGGCCAGGGAGCTGTCGATCCAGCTAGTGGTGACGGACCATCACCTTCCCGGCGATGTCATGCCAGAGGCAGATGCGATCGTCAATCCGAATCAACCGGGTTGCCCGTTTGAGAGCAAAGCGATGGCGGGTGTCGGCGTTGCGTTCTATCTGCTTGCCGCCGTGCGTGCGCAATTGCGCGCACGAGGGACCATGGCGTTGCCGAGCCTCGCCGGGTTCCTGGATCTTGTCGCCCTGGGTACTGTGGCTGACGTGGTACCTCTGGATACGAACAATCGCATTATGGTGCAGCAGGGTCTGCGCAGGATTCGGGCGGGTCTTGGCCGGCCAGGCGTTGTCGCACTTGCAGAGTTTGCCGGGGCTGATATCGATCAGCTGACCACACGGGACCTGTCATTCGGGATGGCACCACGCCTGAACGCGGCGGGACGGATTGAAGACATGTCGATC
This sequence comes from OM182 bacterium MED-G24, assembly GCA_002457275.1. Lineage (GTDB taxonomy): Bacteria > Pseudomonadota > Gammaproteobacteria > Pseudomonadales > Azotimanducaceae > UBA7451. The sequence continues at coordinate 2,696 of NTKD01000077.1, read as the reverse complement.
GGAATCGCATGTCTGCTGGCTGAGAATCTCGATCTCGCTCGTGAAATTGCCGGCAGGCTGGACTCGCTGAACAAGGAGCGCCGGCAGATCGAGCGTGAAATGCGAGAAGATGCCAACCTGCAGTTGTCTGAAAAGACCTCCGATGCGATGGGTGTTTGCCTGATGGATGACTCCTGGCATCAGGGTGTGGTCGGGATTGTAGCCTCACGGATCAAGGATCGGCTGCATCGCCCTGTGATAGCGTTCGCACCGGGTTCAGAGAGCGAGCTGAAAGGGTCTGCTCGATCGATCCAGGGCATGCATATTCGCGACGCCTTGGCTGCCATAGACGTCACCTATCCCGGCATGATCGAACGCTTTGGCGGTCATGCCATGGCGGCCGGTCTCACGTTGAAAAACGAACACTTTGAAGCATTCGCAGAAGCGTTCGATCAGGAAACACGTCGATGGCTCAATGAGGATGATCTGACGGACGATCTGCTCAGCGATGGTGAGGCGGCAGATCTGCTGCAGCTGGGTCAGGTTCGAAGAATACTGACGGAAGCGCCCTGGGGCCAGGCGTTTCCGGAACCATTGTTCGACGATGTGTTTGAGGTGATCGACCAGCGCATCGTCGGCAACGCCCACCTGCGGCTTTGTTTACGAACTGAGCGCGGTCGTGTTCTCAATGCAATCGCCTTTGGGCACACGGACCTGTTGTCAGGGCCGCGTCATCGCCTGGCCTATCGTCCAGACATCAACCGTTACCAGGGGCTGGAATCTGTGCAACTGATCATCGAAGCACTGGATCTGCCATTGAGTCTTGAGGAATAGGCGGGCGGATAGTGGGTATTTTGGCAATCAGATGGGCGGCTCGTTTGCGCTTGCCGGGTGATCAAACTTACAATCGCGCCCTTCTTCACGAACGACGGAACCCGCTTTGGAAATCAATCCACTGATCAGCCGTATCAAAGACCTGAATGAACGACTGGCCGTCCTTCGGGGGTATCTTTGACTACGATAACCGCAAAGAACGTCGGGCAGAGGTAGAACTCGAGCTCGCAGACTTCGGCGTGTGGGACAACCCGGAAGAGGCCCAGAAACTGGGTCGCGAGAGGTCCTCGCTGGAGTCAGTTGTTGGTACGGTCGATCATCTGGAAAGTGCTCTCGATGATGCTGACGCTATGATCGAACTGGCGCAGGAGGAGAACGATGCTGAACTCCTGGCTGAACTACCCGATGAGCTGGATGGTCTGGAAGCAAAGCTGACTCAGCTTGAATTCAGGCGCATGTTCTCGGGTGAAGTCGATGAGAACAACGCTTTTCTTGACATTCAGGCGGGGTCAGGTGGTACTGAGGCCCAGGATTGGGCAGAGATGCTGATGCGGATGTATCTAAAATTGGGGGAACGTAAGGGCTTCACCTCCGAGGTTGTTGAGCAGAGTCCTGGCGACGTCGCCGGGATCAAGGGTGCGACGATTCAATTTACCGGTGAGTATGCATTCGGATGGCTACGGACCGAGACTGGCGTGCATCGGCTGGTGAGAAAATCACCCTTTGACTCGGGGAATCGACGGCACACTTCCTTCGCCTCGATTTTTGTCTCCCCGGAACTCGACGACAGCATCGAAATCGAGTTGGATATGAATGAGGTGAGGGTCGACACCTACCGGGCGAGTGGTGCAGGCGGTCAGCACGTGAACAAGACCGACTCGGCAATTCGACTGACCCACATCCCGACGGGGCTGGTGGTACAGTGTCAGAATCAACGCTCCCAGCACCAGAATCGGGACCAGGCCGTCAAGCAGCTGAAGGCGAAGTTGTACGAGATTGAAGATCAGAAGAGACGTCAGGCACTCCAGGAGATGGAAGACAATAAGTCGGACATCGGCTGGGGCAGTCAGATCCGTTCCTACGTGCTGGATAGCGCGCGTATCAAGGACCTTAGAACGAATGTGGAAACGTCCAACACACAGGCGGTGCTGGATGGTGATCTTGAGATGTTTATTGAAGCCAGCCTGAAGCAGGGTCTGTAGCCGTGTCTGAGTCAGAATATTCCGAAAATCAGATTATTGCCGGCCGTCGCGAGAAGCTGAGTGAGCTTCGGCGTGATGGCAGCGCATTCCCGAATGACTTCCGTCGCTCCCATACGGCGGAGGTGCTAGCGGCGGAGCACGCCGACGAGACCAAGGAGACATTGTCCGGGAAGTCGATCGCAGCCACGGTCGCCGGTCGCATCATGTTACGACGTGGGCAGGGGAAGGCAGGTTTCATCACACTGCAGGATGTTTCCGGGCAGATTCAGGCCTATGTACGTCGGGACGCCGTTGGAGAAGAGACTTATGAGTCCTTCAAACGCTGGGATATTGGCGACATTGTTGGCGTCACTGGCACGCTGATGCGTACCAACACGGGTGAGTTGACCGTGCGCGCATCGGAGATTCGACTACTGACAAAGTCGTTGAGACCGTTACCTGAGAAGCATGCCGGTCTGACGGATACTGAGACCCGGTATCGACAGCGTTACTTGGACCTAATCATGAACCGGGAAACGCGTGACACGTTTATCAAGCGCTCGAATATCATTGCGGCCATCAGGGATTTCCTGATTCAGCGTGATTTCCTCGAAGTCGAAACCCCGATGATGCAGAGCATTCCCGGCGGTGCCACGGCAGCGCCTTTTGTGACCCACTACAACGCACTTGATATCGACATGT
>NTKD01000076.1 GCA_002457275.1 OM182 bacterium MED-G24 | reverse complement strand
CCCCACCCTGAAGCGCCGCGATGTGACCTTCGAGTGATGTCCCGGTACCAAAGGGAATGACCGGACAGCGTCGCTCAGCGCAGCGGTTCACAATGTCACTGACCTGCTCATTGGTCTCAGGAAACACCACGAGATCCGGAGGCATGGGCTGATGAAACGACTCATCCTTCCCATGTCGCTGCAGGATGTCAGGTTGGTCGACCACGTGGACCTCCCCCACGATGGGGATCAACAACGACTTCATTCCTGTATCAGCCATGAAAGTTGCAACCTGCTGTTTACGGTAGGACGCTCATACCACTTGGTGGTAGATGGTAACGCAGCATGCGCGCACCAATTGACTTTTATTTGTCATCGTACGCATGATGGCTACTAGGAAGAACATCATCGATTCCTAACGCCTCTACAGGAAAAAATATGCCTACTGCCGCTCGTGTCATTGTCGTACCCCAGGAACAGGGACCACTTACCGTTGAAGATGTCACCCTGCCGGATCCGGGACCCACGCAGGTCGTGGTCAAGCAATACGCAAGTGGTGTTTGCCACAGTCAACTCCATCAGATGCACAACCCGCGCATGGCACCCGTCATCCTGGGTCACGAGTCAACCGGCGTCGTCCTCGCGACAGGCGACGAGGTGAATCACGTCAAAGAAGGCGACACGGTGATGGTCACCTGGGTACCTCGCAACGCGAGGGAGGCAACCGCTACACCCTGGGCGGCCACCGTCGATCTTCCAGGTGGCGGCATGGCCTATTCCCAGAACGTATTCACCTGGGCCGACCACACCATCGCCGATGAGCAATACGTGGTGAAGGTTGCGGACGATGTCAATCGCGAGGTCACAGCCATCATTGGATGCGCTGTCATGACCGGTGCGGGTGCCGTTGAAAACACCGCAGGGGTGACCAAGGGTGAGAGCGTTGCCATTTTCGGTGTTGGTGGTGTCGGACTATCCGCCGTTGTTGCCGCGGCAACCCTGGAAGCAGACCCGATTATCGCCATCGACCTGGATGACGAAAAGCTGAAATTTGCCCGCCAGTTTGGCGCAACGCACACGATCAACGCCGGTAAAGAAGACCCCATCAAGGCAATCAAAGCACTGACGGCCAATGCGGAGAAACGCAACATGGGTGGCAACCCAACCTCCGGGGCAGATTACGCATTTGACTGTATCGGTTTGAAACAGACGATGGAGCAGATCGTCCCTGCCGTACGCAGTGGCTTTTTTGGCGCTGAACCCGGTGGCACCGCAGTCCTGGTCGGTGTACCTCAGACCTCCGTTGAATTGAACGCTTCAGACATTCTGATCAACGAGAAGAAATTCATTGGCAGCATCGGCGGTTCCTGTTCACCTGACCGAGACTTTCCCAAGTATCTGAAATGGTATGACGAGGGCAGACTGGATCTGGACCAGATGGTGACGGCGCGATACAACATCGATGACATCAATCAGGCCACACAGGATCTGGAGAGCGGGAAGATCGCGGGTCGCGCAATTCTGGTGTTCTAGCACAACTGAGCGACCGACTAACGTGCGAGGACCCTGTCCAGATCCAGGGGCAGATCAAAGATGGTCCGCAATTGCCGATTAAGCGGGACCCGCGCATGACGACCAATCAGAAAACAGGACATCCCTGCGTCTCCTGAACCCCTGTAGTCGTCCAGGTAGTTGTCCCCAACGTAAACCGCGTCTACGGGTGCCAGTCCCATGACATCCAGCGTGTCCGTGAAGATATTGGGGTGTGGTTTACGGTATCCGTGTTCAACTGAAGTCGTGACATGTTCAAACACGTCATAGAGATTGACTGATTGCAGCAGACGGTCCACCAACGGACGATAGTGAGTATTGCTGATCAAACCGACCCGGTGGTTTTTTGCCACACGCCCCACCAGACGATCGATACCGGCTAGCGGCCGTACCGATTGCATCCAGCACGTGATATAGGATTCGACCAGGTGGGTCACCGAATCCGTATCCGGGGCAACACCCGACTGTTGCGCAAAGGTCGACATGCTGTCGGCCATGCTGAACTCAATCAGCGAATCTGCTGCGCTTTTTTCGTGCTGAGCAAACGACGTATCGGATCGCGAGAGAATATCCGTATCAGTCCCATGGATACCCAGGTCACGCGCCACGCTGCAAAAAGCGCCAAAGTCCTGTCCACCTCGACCAGCCTCATACTCAATGAGCGTCCCGAACAAATCAAAAAGGACACCTTCAACCACTGTCGTAGCCTAGATACCAGGCACAGGAAACTGCTGACAGAACGCCTCCACGTCAACTCGAACCTCAGCCAGGTGTTCCTCATCATCATGATTGCACAGGCAATCATGAATCCATCGGCCCAACTGCACCATGTGTTCTTCATTCATACCTCGAGCAGTCGCCGCCGGGGTACCAATCCTAAGACCGCTTGGACGAAGTGGCGGATTGGGGTCGTCCGGAATAATCTGCTTGTTGGTGGTGATGGACGCCGTATCGAGTGTTTCTTCGGCAACACGCCCATCAAGTTCGTAGGTCTTCATGGTGTCGAGCACCATCATGTGGTTGTCAGTGCCACCTGTGACAAGATGCCCCTGATGATTCAGCAATTCGCTTGCAAGGGCCTGGGCATTTTTTAGCACCTGCTGGGCATACTGGCGGAATTCCTCTCCCTGAGCTTTGAGGAGCGTAACCGCAATGGCCGCCACCGCATTCATGTGCGGACCTCCCTGGAGACCCGGGAACACAGATTTATCAATTTTCTTGGCGAACGGCTTACGGCACAGGATCATTCCGCCACGTGGTCCTCGAAGGCTCTTGTGGGTGGTGGTCGTCACGATGTCAAACCCGAAGTCGAAGGGGTTCTTCATAGCGTCGCCTGCGACCAGGCCACCAAAATGAGACGCATCGGTCATTGTGAGGGCACCGACCTCGTCAGCAATCTCCTTGAACGCCGCGTAGTCAATATCGCGGGGGTACGACGTATACCCGGTCAGGAGCAGCTTGGGTTTGTGCTCAAGAGCATCGGCACGAACCTGATCAAAATCGATTGAACCATCAACGGGGTCAGTGACATACCGTACGAAATTGAACAGGCTACCCATATGCGAAACAGGTGCACCGTGTGTCAGATGACCACCGTGAGACAGGTCCATCGCCAGAATTGAGTCCCCCGGCTCAAGCAGTCCCAGATAGACCGCCTGATTCATCGCGGAGCCGGACAGTGGCTGGACATTGGCATGTTCACATCGAAATACGGCTTTGGCGCGATCCCGCGCCAGGTTTTCTATCTCGTCTGTGTAAGTCTGACCACCATAATACCGACGACCCGGATACCCCTCTGAGTATTTGTTGGTAAAGACACTCCCGAGTGTCACAAGCACCTCGGGGTGGGTGTAATTTTCAGAAGGAATGAGTTCGATACCGGACCGCTGGCGGTCCTCTTCGCCCTGTAGCGCATGGAACACCGCAGGGTCATTCTTCTCTAGCAATTCAAGGTTGGTCGTCATGGATCATCTCCTTACTGATGGAACAACCCTAACCCAGGCGTGCGGTTAAATGGTCAACGTGTCCCCGTTCATGCATCGACTCAGGCATCAATCGCCAGGTTCAAAACCACCAACTTTGAGACGGATCCGCTTCCTGGTGGTTATCTCCACCTGTTGCCCTTATAAAAATGCGCTGTGGCATCACCACAGGACAGGATTGTAAGAACAATTTCGCCAGTCGCGGAAAGCGCGAGTTTAAACGTGGGCTGGTTGAAATTAAACCGGGAGGTTGTCATGGTGCCCATGAGCAGAATTCATCACGTTTCGTACACATCAAGAACCACTATGACGGACTCGACACCGGCGTTTGATACCTTTATCCGCGGTCTCATTAAAGAACCGCTGACCACCGAATTGCTGGATACCGCAATCATGGCGCTGGAAGGCTGGCAAAGAGACTCGACGGAAGGAATCGATTGCCTCGCTGCCACGTTTTCGTTTGAGGATTTCAACGCCTGTATGACGTTCGCGGAACGTATAGCAGTCCTGGCGGATGAGTATGACCATCACCCGGAACTCGTGATTCGATACGGCAAGGTGACGGTCCGGTGGTGGACCCACACGGCGGGCGGAATCGCCGCAAATGACGTCTTCATGGCGACACAAACGAGCCAACTGACCACCTGATCAGATTCAAGGAGAGAGCCCCATGGACACAGGAAGCTACACAGGTTTTGACATCAGGATCACGGAGCCCGGGATCTGCTGGTTCGAATTCAACGAACCGGAGCGCCTGAATGGGATGAGTGCCGCGAAAAAGCGGGACATGGTGGAGGCTCTGACTCAGGCGCAGATGGATAACGCGGTACGCGTGGTGGTGTTTATCGGAGAAGGACGAGGATTCTGTGCCGGTGATGATCTGAAGGGTTACAACTCAAGACCACAGGGCGACAATCCACTGGTCCCACCCATTGACCACGGACACGATTCGCCGATTGGCACCTACAACGGGCTGCGGACTATTTCACAGGCAGTCAACCGGAAGATCAGGGAACTCGATAAGCTTTCCATCGCCGCGATCAATGGCTACGCCATACAAACGGGTCTCTCCCTCGCGCTCGCCTGCGATTTCAAGATTGCGGCCAGCAGCGCCAAACTGGGAAGTGCGACGTTGCGATTTGGCCTCCTGCCTGACGAAGGCGGCCAGTACCTGGTGCTCCAGCACATAGGACTCGCCAAAACCATGGACTTCCTCATGAACAAACGCATCGTGGATGCAGACGAAGCACTGGAACTCGGTATGTTGAACGAGGTCGTTGCGGATGAAGAACTGCGTGATCGTGTGAACTCGTTGGCGACCGACCTTGCCAACGGGCCCCAGGTTTCCATGCGTTTGCTGAAAAGATCGGTCTATATGGCGGCTGAACTGTCGTTCGACCAGGCTTGTGACGAAATAGCTTCCAAAACGGCGATCAGTGACCACCATCCAGACGCCCAGGAAGGCGGTGCTTCATTTCGCGAACGTCGTGAGCCCATCTTCAATGCCTGGCTACACCAGGATAAATGAGCAGATTGAGCGTATGAGCATATGGACGGACGTAATTTTGATCGGGGGCTCGCCAATCAACGGTTCGCCAATCAAGACTCTCCACTCAGGTTCGGTCACGCATGGTCTTGAAAAACTATCGCTGAAAACTAGCTCAATGCGTTGAACGGCAGGTCATCCGGGTCAATGTTGCCGCCACTCAGTACGACCCCAACACGTCGTCCCTGAAAGACTTCCGGATAACGTGTAATGGCCGCGTACGTCACTGCTGACGAGGGTTCGACCACCAGTTTGAGACGGGTCCATAGTCTCTTCATGGCAGCCACTGTTTCAAGGTCTGACACTCTCAATATGCCTGAGACAAGCATTTGGATAATCTCGAAATTTCGTTGACCGAGTGTTGTTCGTAATCCATCAGCCACAGTCTTTGGCACCTGCTCGGTCACCCGAATACCAGTTGCCAGCGAACGATAGGCATCGTCCGCACCCTCTGGCTCTGCACCGAATACGGCTAGTCCCCGGTCTGCACCCACCAGACTCGTACCCGCAAGCAGTCCACCACCGCCAACCGGCACAAGGAGAAGATCCAACCCATCCTTGATGTCCCGCACCATTTCAAGCGCGGCGGTTCCCTGCCCCGCGATGATTCGGTCATCGTCGTAGGGTGGTACCAAGTGTGCGCCGGTCTCTTCAACGATCTTCGCCACACCACTTTCCCGGGCTTCAAGGGTCGGCTCGCATTCAACAATCAACGCGCCGTAGGATGCGATGGCGGCCTTTTTTACTGGATTGGCATTCGTTGGAACGACAATGGTTGCTCCGATACCGCGAAGCTGTGCCGCACGCGCCAGCGCCGCCCCATGATTGCCTGAAGAATGTGTGATCACACCGCGTGCGGCCACTTCAGGAGGCAACTGATAGACCGCGTTGCAGGCACCTCTCGATTTGAACGCACCGGCTTTCTGCAGGTTTTCACACTTGAAGAACAACCGGGCGCCGGACTCTGCATCCAGGCGCGAACTGGTGACAACGGGTGTGTGATGAATGTGAGGCCGGATACGTTCGGATGCCGCCTGGACGTCTCTAATGTCGAGGTTCAGACCATGCTTCGGACGAAGTGCCACCACCGCCTATTGCCCACCCGTCTTCTTCTCCATGCGGGCCCATGAATCGCGGAGCCCGACAACGCGATTAAACACCGGTTGGCCCGCAACGCTGTCCACGTTGTCCATACAAAAGTAGCCTTCCCGCTCAAACTGAAAACGATCATCAGGCTTCGCGTCTGCAAGCGCGGCTTCAACGACCCCTTGTGTCACACGTCTGGAGTCCATATTGAGCAACGCTGACAGTTCCTCCCCGGAACCATCCGGAAAGTCCACTGAGAACAGCGGTTCGAATAAGCGTATTTCTGCAGGGATCCCGGTTTCCGCAGACACCCAGTGAATGACCCCCCTGACCTTCCTTCCCTCGGGGTTCTTCCCGAGCGTGTCCGGATCATAGGTGCAATGAATTTCCGAAATATTGCCCGCGTCATCCTTTACGATCTCGTTCGCACGAATGACATAACCGTACCTCAGCCTGACTTCGTCACCCAGCACGAGACGTTTGTACTTTCGGTTGGCAGACCCCCGGAAATCGGCGCGATCAATATAGACCTCACGACTGAACTCCACCCCGCGTTCACCCATGTCAGTGAGTTTCGGATGGTTGGGCGCCACGATCATTTCGGCTTTATCAGGGAAGTTGTCAATCACAATCTTGACCGGGTCGAGTACCGCCATTCGCCTTGGTGCACTATCCTCAAGATCATCACGCAGGCAGCTGTCCAGCATCGTCAGTTCTACGTTGTTGTCGCTCTTTGTGACGCCGATACGACGGCAGAATTCACGGATCGCTGCGGGCGTGTATCCACGACGACGCAATCCTGCAAGCGTCGGTAGCCTAGGGTCGTCCCAGCCACTGACCCAGCCGTTGTCAATCAGCAACTTCAGCTTGCGTTTACTGGTGAGGGTGTACTGAAGATTCAGCCGGGAGAACTCTATCTGTTGGGGATGGCAGTTCAGCGCCAGCGTGTCGAGGACCCAATCGTAAAGTGGTCGATGATCCTCAAAACTGAGATCACAGAGCGAATGGGTAATACCTTCCAACGAATCGGAGATGCAGTGGGTGTAATCGTACATGGGGTAAATACACCACTGATCACCCGTCTGGTGATGCGTGACGTGACGGATCCGGTAGATCGTCGGGTCCCGCATATTCATATTGGGAGATGCCATGTCAATCTTCAGGCGCAGCACTGCTTCGCCGTCAGCAAATTCACCCGCGCGCATTCGGCGAAACAGATCAAGGTTTTCTTCCGATGTCCTTGTCCGATAGGGACTGTTCTTGCCAGGTTCCGTCAAGGTGCCGCGATATTCACGAATCTCATCCGCTGTGAGTGAATCTACATAAGCATGGTCTTCCTGGATGAGACGTTCCGCCATGTCATAGAGTTCTCCAAAGTAGTCAGACGCGTTCCGCTCCTCTGCCCACTCGAACCCCAACCAGCGAATATCTTGCTTCATCGCTTCAGTAAACTCGGTGCTTTCCTTCAGCGGGTTGGTGTCATCAAAGCGAAGGTTAGTCTCCCCGCTGAATTCCCTTGCAATGCCGAAACTGAGGCAGATCGCTTTCGCATGACCGATGTGGAGGTATCCATTGGGCTCAGGTGGGAACCGGGTCATCACGGCTCCGCCGTTTTTGCCCGCGGCAACGTCCCCCTCGATCACATTGCGAATAAAATTGGGTGGATAGCGCCCCTCGTTCTCGACTTCGTTATCGTTCTTCTCACTCATGGAATCGTTCCAGCATCTCCATCGACTGACATGTTCACTCTATCTACTGACTGCTCTGACTAGTGGTGTCGACCCGAGGCGGGTCGTACCGTGGGCATCTGCCCGCGAAAAAGAACCCGCATTACGCACCGGCTATATCAACAATGCCCCGGCCGCCGCTGCAACCACCATGACCAGCAAGAACCACTTGATCGTTCGTTGTTCCACCTTGATTGCAAAACGTACACTGAGCATCGCGCCAATCACCGTACCCACCGCCAGAATCAAACCGGGTACCCATGCCACCTGGTCGTTAATCACAAAAACTGCCAGCGCAATGACGCTGAACGCAGCCGTGCACACAAGCTTCAACGCGTTGGTTCTGACCAAATCATATCGAAGCCCCCCTGCCAACGCGGCAATCAACAGAAAACCCACACCCGCCTGAACAAATCCGCCGTACGCAGCAGCCAGAAAAAGGCCCGCTGCAGCACCTGGACTCTCCGTCAGATGTTTGGGGATCGTACCTTCATCGGGCATGACGACATCTGGTCTCAACAGCATGACAACCGCCATCGTAATCATCGCGCCCAATAACGCGTATTCCAACCACACGACAGGAAAATAGGAGGCTGCCAGGGATCCTACGAGCGCGCCAGCGAGTGCAATCACGAGCACTGGTGTGATAGCGCCGGTGTCAAGCTTGTCGTGGTCCTTGAATCCCTTGACGCCGGCAATCGACTGGAACAGCACACCGATGCGATTGGTCCCATTGGCGACATCCGCCGGCATTCCCAGCATCAGGAGCACAGGCACTGTCAGCATTGAACCACCGCCGGCCAGTGTGTTGATGAATCCACCTCCGATACCCGCAAAAACAAGTATCAGAATCAGTGGCATAGTCAGTTCATAGATCAACGGTGTTATCCATCAGGCAATCAGGTGTTGCCGGGCAGGCGATCATATCCGGGGCGATATAGTAGCAGGTTGATTGAAAAGTGCTGCTTTGAGTCGCAGCGGAGCGCTCGTGAACCGGAGTACCTTCACGCATCAGGGTTGAGGCAAAGATCTGCGTTCTACCTTAAACACAGTGCCCTGTTCATTGCCGATGAGAATCGTCTCGTCGTCCGACCAGGTAATCGCCTCAACCTGCTGCGTATAGTCCCGATCGAGCTTGATGTGGCCAACAGGATTCGCCAGCCACGCGCGATTGTCCGCGGGCGCACCATACACCCACAACGCGTCGTAGCTCAAGACCGCGAGGTACTGTCCGCCTGGCGCCACATCAGCGCCTGTCACGATCGCCAGCTCGGTGTCGGTTGCGATGAACTCCAGCTCATTGACAATAGCGGTGTGGCGACTCGCTAAACGATAAAGGTTAGCTCCTTTTTCGAACGCCGAAATCTTGCTTTCGACACGATGTTTCGTAATGAGAAAAAGCTCTCCACCCGCGGTAAACATCGCTTCACTGTCGTAATGCCATTGTCGTCCGGGATAAATGGTCTGCTCCGGATACGCGACCGGTAGAAACCTCAGAGATCGCGTGATTTCAATGGCACGAGGATTCGGTTCCGGCACAACGTAGACACCAAGGTCACGTCTGGCGTTCCCGTTGTTACCGGTCTCCGCGATATAAAGGTACTCTCCGTCAGTGGTGATATCTTCCCAGTCCACGTTTGCAGCGACTGCGATCGGCAAGCCGTCCCACGATGATCTGTCGACAAAGGGCGGCCAGACCAGTTCACCTTCGCCGGAGATTGAAAATAAGCGAGGATCATCGCCGCTGTCATTGTGAACCCAGTACACGCCCGGATAGTTGTGAGAACGCGTCAGCCCGCTCATTTCACTGATACCCTGGTGAGGAACCTCAAACAAGGGCGCCACAAGGCGTTTCAAATCGGACAGTTCTTCTTCGGATGATTGTGCATGCCCACAGGACGGCGCAAGCACCGCGACCAACCACAGCAACAACACGCGCTCAACCACCGCGCCTGATGTCCTTGCCTCAGCAGGGACCCTACGACTGTTCTTCATCGCTCGATTGACCTTCCTTATTCTGAACAGTGTGACCCGTACGCTGTGGACAGCCACTATACAGTGAGACTATGATGCCTGCCATGAAACAGCGTGTGACAGTCACCAACTCAACGAAGCCTTCGCGAGTGGAAGAGTCTCGAATGGCAGAGTCTCGAGCGGTGTCGTTTGAGCAGTTTAAGAGCCCAGCCAGGGACAATTGGCTGGGTTTCTACTATTGGACTACTGACTGATCGCCAAACTGGAGGCGGTCATCGCCGCCTTCAGGAAGCAACAACTGCAAACCCCGAATGGCGACGCCATTCGGGGTTTTTCGTTATGGGACATCGATTTTTCGAGAGCGCGAAACAAGAGCACGGAACGAGAACGCATAACCAGAACAACGCCGCCGAACAGAACAAATTTACGACAGCAAAACAAGAAACCGAATATGAACATCACCGTGGAAGACCTCAACGTGTTAAGTACAGAAACCCTCGTCACACCGGTGGCACTGAAGGAAGCCGTCCCGGCGTCAGAAAACGCGCGCCAGGTCGTCTCGAACACCCGATTGACCGTACGCCGAATCCTCGCGCGGGAAGACCATAGACTGTTTGTCATCGTGGGTCCCTGTTCCATCCACGATATTGACGCCGCGATGGAATACGCAGAGCGGCTAAAAGCGCTGACACCTGACATTGATGACACGCTTCTGCCAATCATGCGCGTTTACTTTGAAAAACCCAGGACCACGGTGGGATGGAAGGGGCTGATCAATGACCCCTACATGAATGACACGTTCAACATCGTTGATGGTCTGCATATTGGGCGGAAATTGCTTGTCGACCTTGCAGAGATGGGCGTACCGACCTCCACCGAAGCCCTCGACCCTGTCACTCCCCAATACCTCCAGGACATGATCGCCTGGAGCGCTATTGGCGCGCGCACCACGGAATCGCAAACCCACCGGGAAATGGCCAGCGGCTTGTCATCCCCTATTGGCTTCAAGAACGGCACCGATGGTGGCTTCGAGGTGGCCATCAACGCACTGAAATCCGTGTCGGCACCCCATCGGTTCCTGGGCATCAACCATGAAGGAGAGGTTTCGGTCATCCACACGCGTGGCAATCAGCATGCCCACATCGTCCTTCGTGGAGGTACAGGGGGTGCCAACTACGACTCAGTCAACGTCGCTATATGCGAGGAACAACTCGCAAAAGCAGGTGTGGACAGCAACATCATGATCGATTGCAGCCATGCCAATTCCAACAAGAACCATGAGCTGCAACCGCTTGTCATTGACAATGTTGCCAACCAGATCATAGAGGGGAACGAGTCAATTGTCGGGCTAATGATCGAGTCTCACCTGAGCGCCGGGAACCAGTCGATCCCCGAGGACCCCTCTCAGCTTGCGTATGGCGTTTCAGTCACGGATGCATGCGTCGATTGGGACACCACGGAGCAGATGCTGCGAGGTCTTCGAGAGAAGGTCCGCGGCGCCCTAAAGACCAGAGCATCTGCGTCAGACGATGACCAGAAAAGTGCATAAACAGGCGCGCTGGGCACCTGACCGGTCTGCTAGTAGTACGGATTCTCACCCTGCGTATGGTCCGTGATGTCACGGACCTCACGGAGTTGCGGGAGCTGCTCAAGCAACGTCTTCTCAACACCGTCCTTCAGGGTCACATCAACCATGCCGCAGCCCTGACATCCACCGCCAAACTGCAGCACTGCTACATCCTCATCGACCAGTTCGACAAGACTCACCATGCCACCATGAGAAGCCAGTGATGGATTGACCTCACTCTGGAGGATGTAGTTGATCTTCTCTTCGAGTGGGCTGTCGTCACTGACCCGAGGAACCTTGGAGTTGGGTGCCTTGATCGTCAACTGGCCACCCATTTTGTCTTCAGCGAAGTCCACTTCGGACTCTGCGAGGTAAGCGATGCTCGGACCGTCGATCCAGGCTGTAAAACCGTTATAGGAATAGGGTTGATCGGTATCCTGGACCTCCTCGGGACGACAATACGCAATGCAAGTCTCCGCCATAGGGGTACCTGGGTCGGTTATGAATATGCGTACCCCCGTGTCATCACCGTCT
>NTKD01000075.1 GCA_002457275.1 OM182 bacterium MED-G24 | reverse complement strand
GTAGGTGTCTTGCATGGCAATCGGACGTTACTGATGCAGGATGAACAGGGTTTGATTTCAGATACGCATTCGATATCTGCCGGCCTTGACTATCCTGGTGTGGGTCCGGAACACGCGTGGTTGAAGGAAAGTGGCCGCGCTGAATACGTTGCTGTGAACGACACCGAAGCACTGGCCGCCTGCCGGTCACTGAATCTGCTCGAAGGTATCCTACCCGCGCTGGAGTCCTCGCACGCGGTAGCGTATGCCATGCAGCTGGCGGCCGAGATGTCTCCGGATGACATTATCGTGATCAATCTGTCTGGGCGTGGTGACAAGGACATTCCGGCGTTGGCTCGAATCGATGGCATTTCATTAACCTAAGGGGGATGTATGGGAAGAATTGCCACGTGCTTTGAACGACTGCATCAGGATGGCCGGAAGGCGCTCGTTGCTTATATTGTAGCCGGTGACCCAAGCCCCGATGTGACGGTGCCTCTGATGCACGTCATGGTAGACGCCGGTGTATCAATGATCGAGCTGGGTGTTCCGTTTACGGACCCTGAAGCCGATGGCCCGGTCATTCAGAATGCGGCAGATCGGGCGTTGGCGCAGGGGGTTTCGCTGGCCGATGCACTGTTATTGGCCAAGAGCTTCCGCGAGAACGATGATCAGACGCCGATCGTCCTGATGGGTTATCTCAATCCAATTGAAAGCATGGGTTATGAGGCGTTCTCCGAGGCGGCATCGGGTGCAGGCGTCGACGGCACGATAACGGTGAATATTCCTCCGGAAGAGGCAGGCGTCCTCGATGGGTTTCTGATCGACCATGGTATTGATCCCGTTTACCTTCTTGCACCGACGACGACCGATTCGCGAGCGGATGTGATTTTCGAGCACACCCGCGGGTTCGCTTATTACGTGTCACTGAAAGGGACTACCGGTGCCTCGACGATCCAGGTTGCCTCGGTCACTGAGAATCTGGATCGACTGAAGCCGAAAGCCACCGTGCCGCTGTTGGTTGGATTCGGAATCAAGAACGGTGAGATGGCGAAAGACATCTCAAGACTGTGTGATGGCGTTGTCGTCGGGGCCGCCATTGTGGGCTTGATGGAAGCGCATCAGAACGATACATCGGCGCTCATTCCGGCGGTGGGTGATCTGGTCGCGGAAATGCGGGCCGCAATGGATGGCGTTGCATTGAGCGCCTAGGTGGCAACACCTGAGACACCGTTACTGACACTCCAGGCTTGGCTGGATTTTTTGGCAGTTGACTGGCAGTCAGTCAACCGTTCACCAGACTGGTTCGAAAGAACACCCGAACGCATCCGTCAAGTCGCGGACCAGTTGGACATATCAGTACCGGCACCGCACCTGTTTACCGTTGCCGGGACCAACGGCAAGGGGTCAACCTGTACGGCACTCGCTGAATTGGCGATCACGCAAGGTCGTTCTGTGGGCGTGATGACGTCGCCCCACCTGTTTCGATTTATTGAACGCATCTGTGTCAACGGGAAACCGGTCACGGAGGAAGATGTTGTCACTGCCTTTACCAGGATCAGAGCAGCCGCATCGGCTTGTGGATGGACCGATCCGGGACCGAGTCAGTTTGACTACACCACGCTGGCTGCCGTGTGGTTATTCAAGCGGGCGCAGGTAGAGGTGGTGGTTCTTGAGGTTGGCCTGGGTGGTCGGCTTGACCCGGTTAATGGTTTTGAGCCCACAGTGTCGATCATCACGCGTGTTGCGTTGGATCACGCCCAATGGCTTGGAAATGATCGTGAAACCATCGGTCGTGAGAAAGCGGGGATTGCCCGTCACGGTACGCCCTGTGTGATTGGTGAGGCGTCGCCACCTTTGAGCGTTGTTGAACATGCGGCGCACATAGATGCGCCGTTGTGGATTCGCAACAGGGATTTTGACGACGGACACGTTGGATTACCCGACGGCTTTCACCTTGAGTTACCGGCATCTCGGAGAGGCTCTGCGGGTTTACCTCAAGACAGTCTCCTGACGGCCGCCCAGGCATGGATGGTCGCAGGATTTCCTTTGTCTCAGAGTACCCTGGATCGGGTTGCCGTTGCGGCGACCATGTCGGGGCGCCTCCAGCAGGTCAGCACTCTCCAGCGGGAGTTTATGCTGGATATTGCGCACAACCCGGATGCGGTCCGCTACCTGGGTGGCGAAGTGCAACGGATCCTGGAGGAGCGCGGATTACAAAGGGTTCTGGGCCTGTTTTCTGCGCAGTCAGACAAGGATCCCGTTGGTATGCTCGATGCTGCGAAACCCTGGATTGATCACCTGTTTGCTTGTGAAGCCGACAATACATGCCACTCCACAGAGACGATTGTGGATCTCGATGTTTCCCGGGGTGGGTGGGTCGAAGGGCGCTATGTTAAAGTAGATGAAGCGATGGAGGCCCTGATGGCGATGAGTCAGCCGAGCGATCTGATCGTTGTCTTCGGTTCAGTGTCACTGGTCGCACAGACCCTGAATGAACTTGTGCAGGACTGATCAAAAGAGCGTGGATTCAAAATTACGACAACGCGTTACCGGAGCCGTTGTGCTCACTGCACTTGCGGTCATTATTCTCCCGATGTTGTTCGATGGCAGTGCAGAAGAACGGGCACGCCTGATGACTGAAATGCCTGAACCGCCGGTGATCGCGCTACGTGAGCTTTCTGTGGACGATATTTCCGCCCGGATGACCGCGATGGAAAGTGCCAGCGCGGAAGCGATACCACAGCTTGTCCCTGACGATCGTGATTATGCAGAGACAACCGAACCTGATGAGTTTTCCCTGGATGCCAATGACCTCCCGGTGGGCTGGAGTCTCCAGCTCGGGAGCTTTACCGACCACAATAACGCGCTCGCTTTGCGTGAGACCATGCGTAATGCGGAATACCGGACCTACATCATTCAGACGCAGACGGAAGATGGAGAAACGTATCGCGTGTTGATTGGCCCAATGGTTCAGCGCGCGGAACTGGGCGCTATTGCAGATGAAATTGAACGCGACTACGCCATTCAGGGGCGTATCGTGCGCTACCGTCTGGAAGATGATGCCGGGCAGCTGGGAGGCTGAATTGCATTCTGAACATGGCCGCTATCGAGGTATTCGTTGGATCAGGTGACGATTGTTGATTGGATCATCATTGGTATTGTTGTGATATCAATGCTGATCAGCATCAAACGAGGATTCGTAAAAGAGGCGCTGTCCCTGGCCTCGCTGGTTGCCGCGGTGGTTGTTGCCAGCGTTTTCGGGCCGTCAGCCGCAGATCTGCTGACGGACCAGGTGGAGACGCATTCTGTCCGGCTTCTGGTTGCCTATAGTGGCATATTCGTCGTGACGCTGATCGTGGGTGCCTTGATCAACAACCTGATCTCTCATCTTGTTACCGTCGCGGGGCTGACCGGGACTGACCGATTGCTTGGCATGTTGTTCGGGTTCGCACGGGGCGCTGTTATCGTGGTGATTTTGGCAGGTGTAATGAACCTGATGCCTGTACACGAGGATGAATGGTGGCAGCAATCGATATTGATCCCACGTCTGACCGTAGCGTCAAGCTGGCTCCAGGTGACATTGTTTGGGAGCGAGGTGGAAGTGCCTGAAATTCCCGGTTTGTCGATATCCGGAGGCGCTTGATGCCAGTAGTGACGGTTCTTCATTCGGCATGTCAACTTTTGTCTCTTTTTCAGAGAATGTTCCATTTGGGCCTAGGGAGTTGGCGTCTTCGCCGGTATCATGCTGTCCATGGATCCGGGGGTAGGTTCATGATCAATAGTGCGGAGATCCGCTGATGTGTGGTGTAGTGGGAATGGTGGCTCAGTCCAGCGTCGCGTACCATCTATACGACGCTTTGACGGTGTTGCAGCATCGTGGCCAGGATGCGGCGGGCATTGCTACAACCGATCATCGGCGTCTTAACCTTCGCCGTGCCAATGGCCTCGTTCGAAATGTCTTTCGTCAGCAGGACATGGATTCGCTTCATGGCAATATGGGGATCGCTCACGTGCGTTATCCCACGGCCGGTAGTGAAAGTTCTGAAGAAGCCCAACCGATGTACGTCAATTCACCGTTTGGGATTTGTCTCGCGCACAACGGTAACCTAACTAACGACCGCGCACTGTCGGACCTGTTGTTCGAGTCAGAGCAGCGGCATATCAATACGTCTTCAGACTCCGAGGTGCTGCTCAATATCTTTGCGCACGAATTGGCGTCCCGCGGTAATGCGAATACGCCCGATGCTGTCTTTGATACGGTCGCACAGGTTGCTGAGCAGGCAGTGGGGGCCTACGCGGTGGTCGCTATGATCATCGGCAAGGGCATCGTCGGTTTCCGGGATCCTTACGGCATCAGGCCATTGTGTTACGGGAAGCGCGAAGCAGAAGGCAAGACGGAGTACATGATCACTTCTGAGAGTGTCGCTCTTGATGTCCTCGGGTTCGAATTGATTGGAGATGTGCTTCCCGGTCAGGCGGTTTATATCAGCCACGATGGTGACCTTCACGTCAGGCAGTGTGTGGAGAGGAAAGACTACGCACCCTGTGTTTTCGAATTCGTCTATTTCGCACGTCGCGATTCCGTGATTGATGGAATTTCGGTTTACAAGGCCAGGCTGCGGATGGGTGAGAAGCTGGCAGACAAGATCCTTCGGTTGTATCCCGATCACGATATTGACGTCGTCATGCCGATTCCTGAAACCAGCTGCACAGCTGCTCTGCCCATGGCGCATCGGTTAAGTGTGAAATACCGGGAAGGTCTGGTAAAGAACCCCTACATCGGACGCACATTCATCATGCCTCGCCAGGACGAACGTGCCCATTCTGTTCGGCGTAAATTCAATACGGTACAGCTGGAATTTCAGGACAAAAATGTGCTGCTCGTGGACGATTCGATTGTACGTGGCACTACCACACAACAGATCGTGCAGATGGCTCGTGAAGCAGGCGCGCGCAACGTATACCTGGCGTCGGCGGCGCCGCCGGTCCGCTACCCGAATGTCTACGGAATCGATATGCCTGCAGCCAGTGAGTTTGTTGCTCACGGACAGACGGAAGAAGGAATTGCCCGTTACCTTGGCGTGGACTGGCTGGTCTACCAGGATCTGGAAGACCTGAAGGAATGTGCGCTCGGTGTTAACGATGATGTGATCGAACTCGATTGCAGCGTATTCGACGGACGTTACGTGACTGGTGATGTGGACCAGGCCTATCTCGACATGATCGAGCGCGCTCGTAATGATCGAGCGAAGGATGGCGCTCCGAGAGGTAGGGGCATCCAGGAGCTCGAAGCCAACAGCGGCTGACAATGCACGCCGATTTTCAGACGGTCATCGACCGTATTGGTACTGTGCTTCTGGGCAAACCATCTGCCATCAAACTGGCCGCGACCTGTCTGCTGGCTCGGGGTCACTTGTTGATCGAAGATCTGCCGGGCATGAGCAAAACCACCCTAGCCCATATGCACTGGCCCGAGTGTTCGATCTCGAATAAGTGCGGATTCAGTTCACGAGCGACCTGCTAACCGCCGATATCCTGGGGGTGTCCTCATTCGACGCAAACCACAACAGCTTTCAGTTTCATCCGGGTCCGATCTTTAATCAGCGGGTCCTTGCCGACGAGATCAATCGTACGACGCCGAAGACGCAGAGTGCACTGCTCGAAGCGATGGAGGAACGCCAGGTCACAGCTCAAGGTGAACAGTCATTTCTGGCGGATGCGAGGTTCAGCTGGATGCAGTTTCGACAGACCCTGTGGCTCACTGAAATCCCATTGATGGTGAGTGCCGTGAGCTATTACTGGGATACCTGGGTCGTGGGTTACAACACCGATAGTCAGTTTGGGCTTATGACTGAACTGCTGTCAGGTCTAGGCTGGTCCGGTGAGTTGAAGAGTGTACAGCTGGGTTGGATCATGCTCGTGGTATTCTTCTTCGGCGTTGTGCTGATTGGCGCTGTTCACGTGGCGACAACGAAACAGCAGAAAGGGCGGGTACTTGATCGGGTCTATGCCATTTTTGTGAGTTGCTTGCTAAACGCGGTTATCCGCGTGCACCCGGGGAGACACCACTGGCCTGTGCGGATCGAATTGCTGAGTCCAAACCCGCGTGGGCGATGTCTGCCTACGAGATTACGCGGCTCTGCACCAACTCTTCGTATGACCCTGAATCGCAGTCGGGTGATGTAATACAGGCTATCAGGCAACAGGTGAGGCAATTTTGACTGAGGTTTTGATCGCTGATGCAGTACGAGCGGCATTTGCCAGGCGTTATGTGGCGATGGGACCGCTGTGAAATCGAAACTGATTGTCTGTTTGGGTTATCAGCTTCGCGTCCTTCTCAAGGAAGTACGAGGTTCTCTGGTCCAGTACCTCCTGACCTATTCCCTGCGATGTCGCTAACTCAGATGCAAACGAGAGATAGGTCTCAAAGTGACGGGCTTCAGATTTCGTCAGTGAGCGATAAAACTCGGCCAGTTCAGGATCAACGACTTCGCTAAGGCGTTCGAATCGCTCACAACTGCGTGCCTCCACGATCGCGCTGACAATCAGTGTATCCAGCAATCGCTCGGGTTCTGCGTGTCGCACATCTGCGCGTAGTTCACCCGCGTAACGAGAGGCTGAGAGCGGTTGAGGTTCGATGGAACGTGCTGTCATGATCGCCTGTACCTGCTCGAAATGACGCAGTTCTTCCCGGGCGAGCTTGGAGAGTTGTGTGCAGAGTACGGTGTTGTCGACGTAACGGAACATCAGATTCAGCGCGGTACCCGCGGCTTTCTTTTCACAATTTGCATGGTCATTCAGTAGTTCCGGAAGATGGTCAGCGACCTGTTCCAACCACTCCGGGGGAGTACTATTCAGTAAAAAGGTGCTTATAATCAAAAATATAGCCACTACTTAAAAAGTAAAATATTATTCGTATATGTGCCTAGATACCGTATGAGCGCAGGTCGTAGCCGGATTCATCCCAGGCCAGGTACCAGGCATGGGTGCCCCAGTCTCCCAGCACGATGCGGGTTCCGGGTACGCCATTGACGGGATGATCATGGATTGCTGGCCGATGGGTATGACCATGGAGGAGCAGTGTCGTCTCATGTTCGTGGAGTTCACGGGTTACCTCCTCGAGTGTGACATCCATGATGTCCATCGCCGTTTCGCGGGTATGGACCTTGCTCTGATCCCTTGCGCCCCTCGCGATATCCGCGCGCACTGGAAGTGGTTGTGAAAGAAGTTCCTGTTTAAACGCAGGATTCCTGAGCATTTTTCGGGTCTCCATATACGCCTCATCCCTCGTACAGAGGCTATCGCCGTGCATGCACAGCACCGGTGTCCCATAGAGGTTGATGATGGTCGGATCGGGGAGTAGCGTCAGACCCGCAGCGGCACAGAATGCCTCTCCAATCAGAAAGTCCCGATTCCCGTGCATGATGTATTTGTCGACAGGGAGAGCCGCTAGGGTATCGATGATCCTTCGATTGAACGGGGTGTCGTCGTCATCGCCCAGCCAGACCTCAAAAAAGTCTCCAAGGATATAAAGCGCCTCTGCATTCGTGGCGTGTTCGTCGATGAATTCCACGAACGCCTCTTCAACGCGCAGTTCGTCTTCAGTCAGGTGTAGATCGGAAATGAACAGTGTGGTCATGGGCTGCGATTATGGCCTACACCCACGGCCAGCGCATCCGCTGCTCTCGTTCGTTGCGGTTTTGTGTGCCTCCGTTTAGAATCGCTTTCCGATTTCGGCTCGATCTGGGAGTGCCAACCGGGTCATGACGAATACGGGGTATAGCGCAGTCTGGTAGCGCGCCTGCTTTGGGAGCAGGATGTCGGGAGTTCGAATCTCTCTACCCCGACCAAATTGGATCTGTGTGTTCTGCGCCCGTAGCTCAATCGGATAGAGCATCGGCCTTCTAAGCCGAGGGTTGCAGGTTCGATTCCTGCCGGGCGTACCAATTCCAGCTCGGTTATGTGAAACACGGATCAACCGATCAATGGTGGGCGTAGCTCAGTTGGTAGAGCTCTGGATTGTGATTCCAGCGGTCGTGGGTTCAAGACCCATCGTCCACCCCAATTATTTCAAGGGCTTACGTACTTTGCCCTACACTTGGTAAGGGCAAAAAGTAATATACAGTATGTAAGTCCATACAGTGTGGGTTAGTGCGAGCAGTGTGGGTTAGTACGAGGGCAAAATTGGTCGCTATGGTCGTAGACACCTAGCATCCTTGTGCATACTGAACTTCTGATTGTCTGATTTCGCACCCGTGATCGCCTTTTGGCGGATCATGTGGAAGTTGAACTGCTGCTCCGTTGGCAGTTTTTGCTTACACCGCTTCCAGTTGGCCTGCCAACCCTGGGCTTTTTACTGGTTACCGTATCGGCTCCTGATGATCCAACCGCTAAAAGGCTGGCCAGGTAAGTCCTTGGCGAGTTCAAGGGCAGCATTTAGACGAGGGGACAACTCCTTCTGGTACTCCGCCCCTGTCTTATTCTCCTCGACATTCAGAAACGGGTGATATGTTCTGGGCCAATGTCTAGGATTGCACGCTCGACTCGACCGAGGCGTTCGAACACCACCTGGTCAATCGCGGCAGGGACATCTGTGGACGAGGGCCGGTTCGAGCGGGAGAAAAACGTGTGCTGCGCCCGTCTCAGCTGGAGCGTTCGGTTTTGTGTGCCGCCATGCCAGAGGTGTGCGTTGTAAACAAAGCAAGAACCAGCACGTCCTGTGATCAATACCTGCCCCTCGACCTCATCTTTGGCGTTGCGCGGTTCACCATTAACCAGATCGCCAGTTGGGTGTCGCCCCCAGCGATGTGATCCCGGGACCACCCGGGTGGCACCGTTGTCCTCGGTGAACTCATCGAGCATCCAGACCGCATTGACGACTTCAGGGGATCCCTCGACGCCCCAGATGTAGTCCGCATGGATACCCTGGTGCCCGTATCCGGGTAACGGGCAGTGATAATTCGAGCCAATGTATTTGGTATGAATGCCCATGAGATGTCGGACCGCCGCGAGTAATCGTGGGTGCATGAACAACGGATCCAGCAGGCCGTCATGATTCATGGAGCAGATCACGGTGTCATTGATCCGGCCAATGCCGTCGTACCTTGTTTGCGGCGATTCGGCTTCGATGGCGTTGTCATAGCGCACGCGCATGCGGCTGAGCTGGTCTTCATCCAGCAGGACGCCGAGATTGACATAGCCATCGACGTCGAGTGCTTGTCTTTCGGCTTTCAACAGGACGGTATTGTCCGGGGCAGTGAGGCCAAGTTCGTCTATGGCGTATTCGATCTCGGAAGGAGGGAGCCGATGAAGTCCTGGCAACAGGAAGGACTGCATCAATTCGGCGAGGCCAGGGATGGAAGAGTCGCTCGAGGCGTAGTCCCGAATCACATGAAGACGCTGCTCGTCATTATTGGCGCTGTTCCATAGCCTTGTCGCTGTGACACATCGCTCATAGCTGTTCCTGCGAGCCCTGGGTTCATGGGTCACGTTCGCCGCTGCTCGCGGCTCGGTAAGGTCTTCCGGCAACTCGGTGATCCCTGCCGCCTTCAGATATTGGTCCATCACATTCTGTGTTTCAGTCATGACTGGCTTGTTGATGCAGTATTCGAAGGAAAACGAGGTTCGACCACGATCGGTACCGTATCTGATACCCCAGCGTTGTTATCACCGAAGATGGATTTCTGGCGTTTGACTGCTATGTCATCCATCGGGAGGTGACATCACGATTGATCCGATTACTCAGGTCGTACGCTGGTGTGTGATGCTGCTCTTACCAGCCACCAGGCCGCCAAAACGATGCACTCAAAGATCACGAGCCATAGTACGTAGTCGTGTATTGGTGGTACAGCGTAGTGTGCCAGATAGTCATAGATGCGCGGATGACCTTCGTCGAAATAACCAACAACAGTGACGAGTATGACGCTCACCAGCGCGGTTGTCAGGACGACCTTGACCAGGCTCTGCATGTTTTCCCCCATTTGTGCGACTACCAGCAAGAGAATAAGCAGATTCACAACCAGCCTGCCATAGGGCAGGTACGCGCCGCCAGTCGGACATGATATGTTCCCGCGACGTTTGCAACCAATGAGACAAAGATGACACAGGCGTTTGAACGCGCAGATCCAGCCGAACTCGGTTTCGACCCCGAACGTCTGGATATGATCGGGCCCGCTATGCAGCAGTTCGTGGATACCCACTATGCGCCCAATCTGGTAACGATGGTACTGCGCCATGGCAAGGTTGTGTACGTCGATACCTGTGGTTACACCGACATTGAAACCCGCACGCCGGTGTCCGAAGACACACTGTTTCGGTTGTTTTCCAACACCAAACCTATCGCGGGGCTTGCGACGCTGCTTCTGTATGAGGACGGGATGCTGACGCCGGATGATCCGGTGTCGCAGTTTGTGCCGGAATTGGCAGGTATGCGTGTGCAGCGCGAAGGTGGTGGTACGGAACTCGCGAAACGAGATATTACGATTCGTGATTGTCTGACCAATACCACGAGTCTAGCGACGATGGCGGATATGCCGATGACTTATCGTCAAATGTACCGGGAACCACTCGAGAAGCTAGGAATGATCCGCTCGGAGAACCACGTGCCGTTACCGATCAACTCTCGTGAACGGATGGCGGCGTTGGCACAGATTCCGCTCGCGGATCATCCCGGTAAACGTTTTATCTATCATGCAGGCTATTCGATCTTGGGAGCAGTGCTTGAGGCCGCATCCGGACAGGATATGGATACGTTTTTCAGAGAACGGATCTTTGAGCCGCTCGGTATGACAGATTCCAGCTTCTATGTGGAGGACGAACGGATCGATCGGTTTCCCAACTGTTATGCGATGGCGCGGTCGCCATCAGGACCAGAGCTGCGCATCCAGGAAACACCCGCAGCGAGTGAGAAGGTGACAGGTCCCCGCGTAAATTTTGGCGTGGGCGGCGATACCGGTGGTGTGGTGACAACTATCACCGACTATGCGCGTTTTGGTCAGATGCTGCTGAATGGCGGCGAACTGGATGGTGTTCGTCTGCTGGGACGTAAATCCGTCGATCTGATGGTGGGCAATCACTCGGGTGACATGGTCACTCCGATGCTGGGGCAGGGTTACCACTTCGGCCTTGGGGTCGCGGGGTTCAACGGACTGACGGGAAAACCCAATATCCGTTCACGTGGATGTTATGGCTGGGGTGGTGCGGCTGGTACACACTACTGGGCTGACCCTGAGGAAGACCTGATGGGGCTCGTCTTTAGCCAGGTGCATGGCACCGTCATTCGAGGAGTCTGGCCAGACAACGAGTATCAGCGCGCGTTCCAGCGACTGGTCTACCAAGCCTTAGTGTAGATGATATTTGCTTACTTTGCTGTGACGGGTCGTCTGGAAACGATGACGAACGGCGCACGTTACAAAAAGCAGTTAACACCGTAGATCAGGTTTAGATCAGCGGAGGCTACCACTAGAGGCCACCAGCGCTCCGTTCGATCAGGAAAGTGGTGTGCGATGATTGGCTGAAGATTGAAGATCGCATCGATGTGTTCCGTCGCCATGTAATAGTCATATAGGAGTCCGGCCTTCTCGGCGGAACGTCTTGGACCCAGCATTCCGCCAAAACGCCACGCGAATCCGGGATCGCACGGCAGGATCAGGGATAGGACGCCACCCGGTTTAATCACCCGAACCTTTTCTGTCAAAGCGGACACTGGATCGGGAATATGCTCAAGAACGTGTGTCGCGATCACCCGATCAAAACTGTCATCCTCAAATGGAAGACTGGACCCGGAGAGCAGTTTCACTTCAACACGGTCGTCCCATGTTCGAGTGTTCAACCAGTCAACGACTTTCGGATCGTGGTCTGTCGCAAAATAATGACTGAAACCATGTCGAACTGTATGGAAGTGCGCCATCGTGCCAACTCCCAGTTCCAGTACTTTGTCATAGTGGGCGTTCAGTCGATGCTGCTGTGTGCGCTCGACAGCACCTTTGCACTCAGACTTGAGCCATAGTTGCTGTCATCGTAGTTATCCAGCCATTTTTTCTGGAAGTTCTCCTAGGCTGCCTGGTTCACAAAGTTCTTTTCTGACTTCATTTGGGATTCTACGATTTGGAACCATTGGGCGCGCTGGTACCTCACGGACGGTGAATTGGGCGAGGAGCCCCCT
>NTKD01000074.1 GCA_002457275.1 OM182 bacterium MED-G24 | reverse complement strand
TTGCAGAACATCCTGCAACACCCGCAGTTTGCCACCGGCGATGTACACACCCGGTTTGTGGATGAACACCTGATCGAACTCGCCAATGCTGAGATCCTTCCCCAGTTTGTGCCTGAAGTAACAGCAATCCCAGGTCCCGGTACCAAAGCCGAAGCGGCCGTGGGACCGGAAGGATCCGTCGGGTTGGTTGCACCCATGCAGGGCACATTGGTTGAGATCAACGTCGCGGTGGGTGACGAGGTGCGCATCGGCCAACCGGTTGCGGTTGTAGAAGCCATGAAGCTTCAACACGACATCAAGGCGGAATCCGGCGGTGTGGTCTGCGAGATTTCCATGTCACAAGGTGATGTGGTTCGCGAGGGCTATCCGATCGTCTTCATCTTAGAATCCGAAATTCAAGGTGGTGCGATCGAAGCGGACGGTGGAATCGACCTCGACGCACTTCGTGGCGACATGCAGGAGGTCTTCGACCGCATCGCGTCAAAACTGGATGATGCCAACGTCGAAGCCACCGCCCGCCTGCACGAGACGGGCCGTCGCACACCCCGCGAGAACATTGATGACCTGCTGGACGCCGATACCTTCCTGGAATTTGGCCGACCTTCGGCAGGCACCGCAGAAGCTGGAACCGTCATGGGTATCGGCACCGTTAACGCGGACCAGGTTGGGGAAGAGCGTGGTCG
Source organism: OM182 bacterium MED-G24 (assembly GCA_002457275.1). Classification (GTDB taxonomy): domain Bacteria; phylum Pseudomonadota; class Gammaproteobacteria; order Pseudomonadales; family Azotimanducaceae; genus UBA7451. The sequence goes on along the minus strand of NTKD01000074.1, from coordinate 12,492 downwards.
GGTCGCGGTGGTGCACAGCAACTATCTGCTTTCGAACTACGCTCATGGTCATTACGCCCAGGAGCAGGTCCACGAACTGGTGCACGACTTCCGCGTGCCGCTCGTACTGTTCTCAGAAGGCGATGGCAAACCCTGGGGAAACGTTGGCAGCGTCGGGATTGACGCCAGTGTGTTTTCTGAGTTTGCCCGACTGAGCGCACTCGTGCCGCTCGTCGGAGTCAACACCGGTCATAGCTATGCCGGTAACGCGACGCTTCTCGGTTGTTGTGATGCGATCATCGCCACGAAGAACTCTACACTAGGCATGAATTCACCCGATGTGGTCGCCGCGAGTGGCCTTGGTGATTACACCTACGACGAACTGGGCGCCATGACTCACCATGCAAAAAATGGCAATGTCGATATCGTGGTGGCAGACGACGCAGAAGCCATCCGCGTCGCACAGCAGTACCTGTCGTACTTTCAAGGCCCAGCCTCCAACTGGGAAGAGAATGACCAGCGAAAGATGCGCCATATCATTCCTGAAAACCGGGTCAGAACCTATGACATGCGCGAGATCATAGAAACGTTGGCTGACAGGGACTCTGTGCTGGAGATTCGCAAAGACTATGGTATCGGCACAATCACCTCGCTGATTCGGGTTGAAGGTAAACCGCTGGGTATCGTCGCGAATAATCCAGCGCACCTTGCCGGCGCAATCGACCGGGACGGCGCCGACAACGCTGCCCGTTTCTTCCACCTGTGTGATTCACACGACATCCCCTTGGTCGTTCTGATGGATTGCCCCGGCATCATGGTCGGTCCTGATCACGAACGGGAAGCGCTCGTTCGGCATGCCGTGCGCCTCTTTAACATTGGTGGCAACTGCACCACGCCAATGTACGGCGTGATGGTCCGTAAGGCCTATGGTTTGGGGGTGCAAGCCATGATCGGTGGTGCTTCCTACATCCCATTTTTCAACGTCGCCTGGCCCACCGCCGAGTTTGCAGGAATGAACATCGATGGTGCCGTGAAGCTGTCTGCTCGTCGTGAGCTCGCGGCAATCGAAGACGCGGAAGAGCGCATCGCCGCCTATGACCGACGGGTTTCGCAGGGGTACGAGGCTGCGCGTGCGATCAACTCCGGTGCTCGATACGTGATTGATCCGGCAGATACTCGCGCATGGCTCACTCGAGGCTTGAAAAGCCTGCCTGAAACACCACCGCGAACAGAAAAGAAGCGGCCTTACGTCGACACCTGGTAGTACGCGCAGTCCAGAAACAGCACGGAGAGAGAGCCATGTATCCGGGACACTATGCGAACACAAAGCCGGACACACCGGCGGCCATCAACACCGTCACCGGCGAAACACTAACGTGGCACGAGCTGAACGACCGGTCCAACCAGCTGGCCCAGTATCTTCACGCTCAGGGTCTTCGGCGGGGTGATCATATTGCCCTGTTCATGGAGAACCACCTGCGCTTCTTTGAAGTCGCCTGGGCAGCCTTTCGTTCCGGTCTCTACATCACTGCGATCAATCGCTATCTCACGGCTGAGGAAGCGGCGTATGTCGTGACCGACAGTGATTCGAAGGCCCTAGTAACCTCCTATGCCCTAGCCAGTGTTGCCAGTGAGCTGCCGGCGCAGATTGACACCTGTGACCTGACTCTCATGACAGACGGCGTGGTGACAGGCTTCGATAGTTACGAAGACACGTTGGCACAACAACCAGCAACACCATTGGACGAAGAGCCACTCGGTATACAGATGTTATACAGCTCCGGCACCACCGGCAGACCCAAGGGCATCAAAAAGAAATTGCCGGATGCGTTTGTTAGTGACGATCGGGTTACCGGTGTGCCCAACGCCTATGGTTTTAGCGAAGACACAGTCTATCTGTCACCAGCGCCGCTTTACCACGCAGCGCCTTTTGCCTTCTGTATGAACGTGATGACGCGTGGTGGCACTGTTGCGATGATGGAGAAGTTTGACGCCGAGGAGTCACTGCGCTGCGTTCAGGATTTCCAGGTCACACACAGCCAGTGGGTTCCGACCATGTTTGTACGCATGATGAAGCTACCCGAGGAAACACGGGCGACTTACGATCTCTCCTCACATCAGGCAGCCATTCACGCGGCGGCGCCCTGCCCGGTTGAAATCAAACGACAGATGATCGAATGGTGGGGGCCCATCATCCATGAATACTATGCCGGTACCGAAGGCAATGGATCTACGGGCGTCGACAGCGAAACCTGGTTGAAACATCCCGGTACAGTCGGTCAGTGTCGGGCGGGCGTTCTGCACATCTGCGATGAAGAAGGAAACGAACTGCCCCCTGGTGAAACCGGCATCATCTACTTTGAACAGGCAGAACGACCGTTCGAATACCACAACGCACCCGATAAGACGAAGAATGTTGAACACCCCACCCACAGCAACTGGACAGCACTTGGCGATGTCGGCTATGTGGACGAAGAAGGATTCCTGTACCTGACAGATCGAAAGGCTTTCATGATCATCTCCGGTGGCGTGAACATCTACCCTCAGGAAATTGAAGATGCATTGGTTGTACACGACAAGGTGCAGGACGTTGCCGTGTTTGGTGTGCCCAATCCAGACTTTGGTGAGGAAGTGAAAGCAGTCGTGGAGGTTGCACCTGGCATCATCGCGGGGGACGCACTCGCTGATGAACTGCTCGGTTACGCTAAACAGCATCTCGCCAACTATAAGGTCCCGCGTTCGATCGACTTCACCGATGAACTGCCGCGACTGCCTACCGGCAAGCTGTATAAGCGAATTCTGCGCGACAAGTATTGGGGAAAGCACGACAGCCGGATTGTGTGAGCGAGAATCCGCCCCGCTGCAGATTCCCATGCCTACGGCTCGAATGATTCGAAGTGTCATCCTGAGGAGCGCAGCGACATGAGGGTCTCGGGGTATCCGCTTCTGCAATACACGAGACCGCAGCCCCACGCGCTGGAGATTCCCACGCCCTTCGGCTCCGAATGACAGCCCGATATTAACTTTATTGATACCAATATTTATTTATTCAATATATGGCGTATATTAGATGACATATCTCTATCGACCTGGGTCGCCAAGGATATCTCCAAAGCACGCTGCGCAGACTGTGGACAGCCCATGACCGTTCAACGAGTCGTCTGCAACAACTGCGATCTTTCCCTGGAAGGTGACATCGAAGTACCCGCTCTAATGCGCTTGAGCTAGGAGGACCAGGTCTTCGTGACTGCTTTTGTGCGCAGCCCCATGGCTCCATCAAACGGATGGAGTCCCTGTTCGATATCAGCTATCCAACGGTCAAAAACCGATTGAATCGTATCGCTGAGGAGTTGGATGCGAGCTTCGTCCCTCCCCCCAACGAAGAACAATCGTCGGTACTCGACCGTGTCGCGTCCCGAGAAATCACCGTCGCAGAAGCACTGGGGTTGTTGCCATGATTCCTCCGGTACTCTTGCTCATCTACATCAGTTCAGGGAACCGACGTATTCCCATCCCGATACCACTGTTTATCGCGTGGCCCATTCTGCTAATAGGGCTCCTGGCAATCGGAACCAAATTCAAAGCGATGTGCCGGATTGCAGCCGCCACGAGGGGTCTCAAAATCTCGGTACAAAGCCGCAACAAGGACAATGTACTCATCTGGGTACTTTGACTGCACGCAACTTATTTAGAGTCATCATGAACCAGAAACGACGACAAATTCTCGACATGCTCTCAGAAAAGACCATTACCGTGGAAGATGCTGCGAAGCTCATGGACAAGCTGAACGATCGACAGACCACCACGCTGGTTCCCGCAAACGGAAACGGAAAACAGCCTCGGTATCTGCGCGTAGAGGTTCACGACGACAACGACAATGTCAGTATTCAGATCCCGATGGCACTGATGCGTGCCGGTATCAAACTGGGTGCCATGTTGCCGGACTCCGCCAACCAGGATCTCGCCAACAAGGGTATCGACATTAACCAACTGACCGAAATGGAAATCGATGAACTGATCGCAGCGCTGGCCGAATTCAAGGTCAACGTCGAAAGCAACAATGATGAGAAGGTTCGGATTTTCTGCGAATAGCCTGCGGGGTCAGGACGCACCCTTACGCCGGTACCGTCCCGAATCAAACCCATCGAACAACATGGGCAACATCGGATGATCGATATAGTCCTCACCGTCGTAGGCCGTAAGATTCCGCTCGGCTACATACGTCGTGTGATCGGCATCATGCACGAGTACGCGATACCAGGGCGCATCCTTCGGTGGCCGCGACGTCGCCATCTGCTCGTACCACTCTTCCGTGCCACTGAAGACCTCGTCCACGTCAAAGATCAGCCCCCGGTAACCGAACCGCTGGTGAACGACCTGTTGACCGATCGAAAACTGGATCATGATGGAGTGACGTCCTATCGGGTGTCTTTAACCGAGTAGACGCTCATACACCGATGCATCGTCCCGGGAGAAACAACAGAATGTCACATTCAACGACGCGTTGGCATCTGTCCTTTCCTGTAGCGCTTGCAATGCAATCGCTGCCGCCTCTTCAAACGGATAGCCATAAACGCCAGTACTGATGCGGGGGAAGGCGATCTACGAAAGTGATCGTTCTTCGGCAATCTCAAGACAACGACGATAACAGGGAGCCAGCAGTACAGCTTCGCCCGCCTCACCGCCTCACCGCCGCGCCAAACGCGGCCAACAGGATGAATGACATACCGCGCCGGCAACTCAAAACCTCCTGTATGAAACGTGGCGGTGACGATTTTCGTCAGAGTCAGAAGATGTTGTCACGTTGGTTCAACGATGCCGGCAAAGTGAACCATGCCAGGGTTCAGAATGCCCCGTATATCGGGGCGTTGATTTCACCGTCCAGAGATAGGGCGAGAGCGTTGAATAAAGCGTACCTCAGCGTTGTCCGTGAGCAGTCCTATATCTTCGGACGGGACGTTGCATTGAATCCAGCCACCAATGTGTTTCGAGAAATCGACGAGGGCATCTGGCCACTGGAACGTGAGCATCGGTTCACCTAGGATATCCGATTGCGCTGGTCTGATCCTCAGTCCTCCGCCAGCGTGGCAGCCAACGTTAGCGATCATTGACTTCAGAACACCCACTCAATCGCAACATCATCCACAGAGAGTTCAGACATGGTCTTGCTGCTAAAGGCCGGCCAGGCAGGATCAGTGTTATGACTATTCCATTCCCGGTATTGCTCTGTCAGTTGTCTGATCTTTTCCGGCTGACTCCCGGCAAGGTTGTTTTTCTCACCAACATCTTTGGACAGGTCGTACAGCCAGTAGCGGTCTGCCGCAAAGGTAAGCTTCCAGTGACCTGAACGCACTGCCCAGTTGGGACCCTGACGCCAGAACAAACTTTCATGAGGCGGTGTGCCTTCCGATTCGGTCAGGTAGGGCAGCAAATCAACCCCTTCCCGTTCTTCAGTCAACTCTTTAGCCAACCCGGCACCGGCTGCTGCCAGGCTCGTTGGAAATACATCCAGCGTACTAACGGGATGGCGATAGGTAAGACCTGCAGGAATATTCCCTGGCCACTTCACGACGAAGGGTACTCGGTTGCCTCCCTCAAATAATGAGTGTTTCCCCAGCCGAAGTGGTGCGTTGCTGACACCATCCGCACCTGCGCCATTATCACTGATGAAAAACACCAGGGTATTGTCCTCAAGCCCGTTTACCTGCAGCGCGTTCAACACCGAGCCAACGCCATCATCCAGCGAGGCAGTCATCGCGGTGAGTATCCTGATTTGTTCATCCTCGATATCCGAAAACTGATCATAGTATTCCCTCGGTGCCTGCAGGGGATGATGAACGGCGGTATAGGGCAGATATAGAAAGAAAGGTTTATCTCTGTGCCTGTTGATGAAGTCGACAGCTTCCCGTGAAAATGCATCAGTCAGGTAGCTATCCTCTTCTACCTGATCAGTACCCCGTATCAGCAGCGGCGCACCGGGTTCAAAGAAGAACGCTTTGGCGGCACCCCACAAAGTAAGATCGTTGGGAGAATAACTAAGCAGAGGCAGATCTATCCCCCAGAGGGTTCGTACCACCAGGTCCTCCCGAGCATGATCCGCGTAGCTGGATGCCGCACCCAGCAACCCAAAGAACTCGTCGAACCCTCTGTTAAGAGGATGAAACTCATCGTTATGTCCAAGGTGCCACTTACCCACAGACCCTGTGACATAGCCGGCTTTTTTCATCGCATCCGCTAGCGTGATCTCGTCAGCTGGCAGGCCGCCATTGCCATCAGGCTCTCCCTCGGGCAGGTAATCATGCCCAAAACGCTGCTGACTGCGACCGGTCAGCAAACCTGCCCTTGAAGGCGAGCAGACAGGACTGGTGACATAGCCGTCGGTGAAGCGTGCACCCTCGTCTGCCAATTGCTGGATATTGGGTGTAGGTGCGTCACATCCATAAAGTCCACTGGCGCAATAACCCAGATCATCGACAAAGATGAGCACAACATTCGGAGGATTCTGGTCGTCACCGAATGCGTTCAGCGCACAGGCAAACAAAAGCACCGCTTTAAACCATATCCGTATGGTTATGCTATTCACCATTCCTGACTTTCCCATCTCCCTAGTTCCATATGGTTAGTTCCATAGGGTTAACTACTCCCATACCCATACAAACGCACCAGCCAGTCCCGCTCGCGGCGGTGTAATTTCTGTCCCTCAGAAGGCATTGAATCCAGCACTGCCTGCAGCTTGGCTCTTGGTTTTTCACCACCTTCTGTGATCGGATTTTCTTCGAGTGGATCGTTAGGGATGTCGTAGAGGCGACCGTCATTATAGAGTTTCCAGCGCTGATCCCTGGCAAAGATGACCGCGTCAGGTTCCAGTCCGGGGAGGGCATCATTGTAGGAATAGATCCAGTCTCTCGGCGTGCCTTCCTTGCCGCGTAGCTGAGGCGAAAAACTAACGCCGTCAAGAATCTCACCTTTGGGCAACGTGGCCCCCGTCATGGCAGCCATGGTTGGCATCATGTCACTAAAGTCGACGAGATCATCTGTCACTTCTCCCGCCGGTATGGTGCCGGGCATATTGGCGACCAGTGCAACCCGGGTACCGGCATCCGTCGTTTTACCTTTACCACCGTCAATGCGTCTGCCGTTCAGCTCAGAGACAACACCACCCTTGCTCCCCCCTGGAGATCCGTTGTCTCCCGTAAACAGAATCAATGTATTCTCACGAATACCCACCTCATCCAGCTTATCCGCGATCTGGCCCACCAGGGTGTCCATATAGGTCACCATGTCTTCGAACTTCTGCTGATCAGTAATAAATGCCTCGTTGAGCCACGTCATCGCCGGATGGAATGAAGGCTGTCTGCTTGCCGGCGTGGTCACAAAAGGCACATGGGTCAGCATCATCGGGTAGTAGGCAAAGAAGGGTTCGTCCCGGTTCTTCTCGATAAAATCACAGATGAAGTCGGTGCAGACTTTCGGGCCAAACGCATCCTCATCATCAAAGGGGGTCATCTTGCCGTTGACCCTGAACTCCGGCTGCCAGTAACGCTCACTCTCCTCTGTCACCCGGAACAGGCAGTGCTCATCAAAGCCTGCATCCTCCGGAAGCGTGCCCTTCCCCGCAAGCTCGGGCGCAAAAGTCCCCTCTCCGTAGAGCTGCCACTTACCAGCGACACAGGTGGCGTAACCCGCATCTTTCATCATGTGACCAAAGGTTTTTTCTCCAGGGTCCAGCAGATCCCAGTAAACATAATTACGAACGTTGGATTTACCGGTCATGATTTTGACGCGACTGGGGCAACAAAGTGGCTGGGAATAACAGTGATTGAATCGCAGGCCTGTCTCTGCCAGTTCGTCAATGCGTGGCGTCTTGTATTGTTCTGATCCGTAACAGCCGAAGGTCTCGTAACCCGTATCATCCGACATAATCAGTATGACATTGGTGTGTTTGTCGTTAGCTGCCTGAGCCAGGATTGGAGTAATCAACGTAGCGGCGGCGCCAGCACCCACACTCTTGATAAAGTCACGTCGGTTGATCATAGATTGCGCCCCTTTAGTTGCCCAACAAGGTTAATCCCTCGAACCGCTCGCGCTTGCCGTTGCACAAGTCATCCGCGATCAAATTCACGGATGACTTCACCCCGGCTGTTGCCGGTGAACCGGCCTTTCTCGATCAGCACCTTACCTGCCACCAGGGTTGCGTCATAGCCCACACTCTTCGTGACGATGCGACCAATAGAGTGAGGCAGGTCACGGACATATTCCGGGTGACAGCATTTCAGATTGTCGTAATCAATGACATTGATATCCGCATGCCATCCCTCGCGAATTTCGCCACGCTCTTTTAAACCGATGACCTGGGCTGACTGGCCAGTGATTCGATGTACCGCATCCTCCAGGGTAAAGACGCCACGATCTCTGGCGAGTTCACTGAGGAGAAAGGTTGGAGCATCCGCGTCGGTAAACAATCCAACATGGGCGCCCGCATCACCCAACATGGGAACAACCTGTGGCAGGCGCATCATATTCCATTGATTCTCCAGGGAACCTCCGAATGCCCACATGTTCCAGAGTTCTCTTCCCTCCGATGCAATCAGTCGGTCCACGTAGACTTCTATGGGATGCTGACCAAGGGATCCTGCGAGACCCGCGAGGGTACACTGGTTATTGATATCCCAGTCCGGGTACTCGTCCATTCCCGTGGGATGCAGCATATGGGCCCAGCTGATGAATTTCGTCATCTGTTTCCCTTCTTCAATCAGCTTTTTCCGCATACCGGGTTGCTTCATGGCTTCGACTCGCTCTGGAATGGTCATTAAAGACATCACTCCCTGCCAGTTGGGGGGTAATTCACCCTGGGAAGGGTCAAAAAGAATCTGGGCCAGTCCAAAGAAAGAACCGCTCGGCCGCGTGTGCACACAGGATGACATACGCTTGCCATCCTGATTGTTCCAATCAAGGAATTCCCCAAACTGAGAGACGCCACCGTCACCGCCATCACGACGGGCGGTGTTGGAAAATACGACGTGGCATCCCAGCTCCGCGCCGCTTTGCAGCATTTGTTTATCACTGTCCAAACGATTTTCAAAATCGCACACCGCCTGAAACACGGCACCCTGACCACCCGATTCAACAATCGCTTTCTGAATCGCTGTCGTTTCGCGTTCATCAGCCCACGTGCCAGGGACCAGTCGACCATCCAGCATGCGATGATTCAGGAAACGAGAGGTGGAGATGCCAACGGCGCCCTCGTCGATTGTTTGCTTCACGAGATCGACAATGCCGGCTAACTCCCGGTCATCCGCCTGCAGTCCCTCTTCAGCACTCTTGTCACCCATGACATCAAACCGGATCGCGCAATGGCCGGCCAGGGAGACAATATTGATGGCAGGATTAAGACTTTGAACCGTATCCAGATATTCGCCAAAACTTGACCAGTTCCAGGGGAGACCATCCAGAATCGCTTCTGCTGAAATGTCTTCTACGGCTTCCATGAGCTCGGCCAGGAAACGGGTATTCTCTTTACGCACGGGCGCAAACGTCATGCCGCAATTGCCGATGACGCCTGTGGTCACACCATGATAGGAACTGGGGCTCATCTGTGGGTCCCATCCCGCTTGCGCGTCGAGATGAGTGTGCAGATCGACGAAACCAGGGGTAACTATTTTACCAGTCGCATCGATCGTCCGTGCTGCGGATTCTCCTGACAGATCGCCTATACGACTGATACGTCCATTGTCGATCGCCACGTCGGCACGTCTGCGCGCCTCTCCAGTGCCATCTACGACGGTACCACCCCTGATAATGGTTTCATGTTCCATAGATAGCCTCTAAGCGTCTGAAAACACACTTGATAGTGAATAGTCATTCACTTAATGGCAAGTGTTGTCCCCTGTATTCAGAGAAGTCTCACCCATTAATATGCTGACTTTACGCCACGACCTCTTGTACGGTACTCCAGGTAAACGTTCATGAACCTGTTCGGCGGAGTACTGCTATGAATTTTGATATTCCCGAGGATCTTCAATCCTACCTTGCTGTCCTGGACAGGTTCATCGAGGACGAGATCGAACCGCTCGTCAACAAGGACGACAACATCCGCTTCTTCGATCACCGTCGAGAAGATGCGCGCACCGACTGGGACCGCGGTGGACTGCCCAACGAGGACTGGGAGGCCCTTCTTAGTGAAGCCCGCCAACGTGCTGATGCAGCCGGACATTACCGATACCCGATGCCCAAAGCCTTCGGCGGTCAGGATGGTACGAACCTGGGTATGGCGGTCATCCGGGAACACCTGGCCGCAAAGGGTCTCGGCCTGCACAACGACCTGCAAACGGAGCACTCGATTGTCGGTAATAATGTCGGGCTTTTACTGATGCTGGAATACGGTACCGAAGAACAGAAAGAGGAATGGATCGAACCACTGCTGAACGGTCAACGAGGTTTCGCTTTCGGTATCACTGAGCCAGACCATGGATCGGATGCCACCTACATGGAAACATCCGCCAGCCGCGATGGTGATGGCTGGCGCATTCAGGGCGAGAAGACCTGGAATACCGGCATTCACAAAGCCAATTACGACATGATCCTCGCGCGAACCAGCGGTAAACCTGGGGATGGCGATGGCATCACTGCTTTCCTGGTGCCTACTGATGCCAGCGGATTCGAGGTCGGTGAGATGTTGTGGACATTCAACATGCCGACCGACCACGGTCATGTTTCTCTCGACAACGTCCACGTTGATCAATCCGCGGTATTCGGTGGTGAGGGACGGGGCCTTCAGATCGTGCAGCACTTCTTCAACGAAAATCGTATCCGGCAGGCGGCCTCCTCGCTCGGTGCCGCCCAATACTGTGTGGATCAGTCGGTGCAGTACGCCCAGGAACGCAAACCCTTTGGCAAGGCGCTCGCCACCAACCAGGGCATCCAGTTTCCACTGGCGGAACTACAGACTCGTTGTGAAATGTTGCGGGCCCTGATCCACAAGACCGCGTGGATGATGGACACCTATGGCAATTTTGAAGTGTCGGACAAGGTCTCGATGTGCAACTATCAGGCAAATCGTCTTTGCTGCGAAGCTGCGGATCAGGCCATGCAGACACATGGTGGCCTCGGTTACTCGAGGCACAAGCCGTTTGAGCACATCTACCGTCATCACCGGCGCTACCGAATCACTGAAGGGGCGGAAGAAATACAGATACGCAGGATTGCGGGCTATATGTTTGGCTTCATGAAACAGCGCGCGCCCAAAGGGGTGGAGAGCTAACGAATCAATTTTGGGGAATCATGAAACTGACACACGAATCTTTGGAAGTAATCCTCAAGACCTCGGTACCGGGCTGCCAATCACTCGTCAGCTTTGAACGCCTCAGCGGAGGCGCCAGCCAGGAAACCTATCGCATCACTGTAGAGACATCGGCGGGCACAGAGCTACTCGCCATGCGTCGCGCTGTCGGCGGGACCTTTCGGGCCGACAAACCCGCGGACCCACAGTTGCGGCAACCCGGCCTTGATATCGAAGCCGCACTGATGAAAGCGGCAGTCGGTCACGGTGTACCTGCTCCGAAGGTTCACCACATCCTGACCCGGGACGATGGAATAGGCGACGGCTTCATCATGGAGTGGCTCGAAGGCGAAGCCCTGGGTACACATATCGTGCGCAACGAAGAATATGCGCAGCTTCGTCCGCGACTCGCCTACGAATGTGGCAAGGCAATCGCACGCATTCATGCCATCGACGTCAACCGTCCGGAACTCAAAGGACGCCTTGGACATACAAGCCCCACCGACTTCATCCAGCAAACCTGGCAGCGGTACAAGGACATTGGTGTTCCCCAGCCCATGCTCGATTATGTAGGCCGCTGGTTGCTGATAAACGTGGATCAGGATTTCACACCCACTCTTGTCCACAATGACTTCCGCAACGGCAACTTCATGGTCGATCAGCACGAAATTATCGGCGTTCTGGATTGGGAACTGGCCCACATTGGCGATCCCATGCGTGACCTTGGATGGATCTGTACAAATGCGTGGCGCTTCGGTTCCGATCTTCCCGTGGGTGGCTTTGGTCAATACAAAGACCTGTTTCGTGGCTACGAGGAAATCAGCGGCCAGACAGTCGATCCCGAAAAGGTTCGTTTCTGGGAGGTGTTTGGATGCTTCTGGTGGTCTGTGACGTGCATGACGATGGCGGAAATGCACCGGGCCGGGCCGGATCCATCCGTCGAACGGGCGATGATCGGGCGACGGGCTTCCGAGGGCCAGATCGACTGCGTCGACCTGCTCATCCCGGGTGACCTTCCCAATACCTTGGTCTCCCCTGAGGCCGCAGCACATGGCAACCTCGATCTGCCCCGCGCGGACGAACTTCTGGCCGCAACCGAGAAATTTCTGCGTGACGACGCCCTCGGCGCAACCCAGGGCAGAACCAACTTTCTCACACGCGTCTCGGCAAACGTGTTGGGCCTCATTCGGAGGGAACAACAGCTGTTGCCTGCCTACCGCGATTACGAACAACAA
>NTKD01000073.1 GCA_002457275.1 OM182 bacterium MED-G24 | reverse complement strand
CCGGGATCTTCGGCGGCGTGATGCAGGACTACGCCTGGTGTCAGATGGGTGGCGGGGAGCATGACGACCATACCGTACACATGCTGAAAGAAGCGGCTGGCCATGTGCTCGTTGCCCACACCATTCTGGCAACAGACCAGGGAGATACTGGCGGGTGCTGCTGCGGCGAGGTCATTCAGGGCGCCAAACATATGCTGTGACTTCATCGTCATGATCACCACGTCGTCTGGTTGCCAGGCGACCTCTGACGGGTGTCCGAGTGCGTTCAGTCTCACGTTTTCGGTGTTGCCCGGGCGTTTGTAGGTCAACCCCTCGCGTTTCAACGCGCTAAGGTGTTCTCCGCGTGCGATTAGCACCACCTCGATACCGGCGGCGCTCAGCCCGGCCCCAAGGGTGCCGCCGATTCCGCCTGCGCCATAGATGATGTAGCGCATGATGGTTGTCTCCTCACCGTCATTCAGCACGCGCAGTGTACGCCAAACGGCAGGCCGCGAGAGAACCGGAAAATACCCGGATGATGGCCGTCGGACTGCTTTATTTTCCCCCTTGAAGTTTGATACTGTACGCCGGCTAATCAATCGGGACCGGGAGAGATAAAAGACCATGCCATTGGTACTCAACGAAGAGCAGAACATGCTCAAGGATGCAGCCAAGGATTTCTGCACCAATAACACCCCGATCACTCAGCTTCGCCGGTTGCGGGACGAAAAGGATGATAGCGGTTTTGATACCGACACCTGGCGCCAGATGGTCGAGTTGGGCTGGACGGGAATCACTATCCCCGAAGACTTTGGGGGCCTTGGTTTTGGCTTTATGGGTATGGGTGTTGTCCTGCAGGAATGCGGCCGAACGCTCGCGGCCTCTCCGTTGTATTCAACTGCCTGTGTCGGTGCTACAGCCATTATTCGTGGTGGCTCCGATGCTCAGAAGTCCGAACTCCTTCCGGCAGTCGCCGGTGGCGAACTCCTTCTGGGCTTCGCCCTGGAGGAAAGCCCTCACCATCAACCTTACGGTGTTGCCGCCACTGCAGAGAAGTCTGGAGATGGATACGAGGTCACAGGGAGCAAGAAGTTTGTTCTCGATGGTCATGTTGCCAACAAACTGATTGTCGTCGCCCGTACCTCGGGCAGTGCCGGAGATCGGGATGGCATTACGCTGGTTCTGGTCGATAGCGACGCGTCTGGGGTTGAGGTCACTCGTACAATCATGGCCGACAGTCGTAACGCGGCGAATATCGAGTTCTCAGGGGCTGAAGGGCAAATCATCGGTGAAGAAGGCAAGGGCGCAGATGTTTTGGACTATACCCTTGACGCAGGGCGTATCCTGCTGTCGGCCGAGATGCTGGGCAGTGTAGAAGAGTGTTTTGAGCGGACTGTCGAGTATCTGAAAACACGTGAGCAGTTTGGTGTTCCCATCGGATCCTTCCAGGCGCTGAAGCATCGTGCGGCACAGATGTTCTGCGAGATTGAATTATCGAAATCTGTGGTCCTTGAAGCGTTGAGCGCTCTGGACGACGATTCTGACCAGTTGGCGGAAATGGCGAGTCTGACGAAGGCACGTCTGAACGACACCTACAATCTTGTCAGCAGCGAAGGTATCCAGATGCATGGTGGTATCGGGATGACCGATGAATACGAGATTGGATTCTTTATCAAGCGTGCTCGCGTCTGCGAACATACGTTCGGCAACAGCGCGTTTCACCGAAACCGATACGGTGAGATTCAGGGTTACTGATCGAATCGCAGTGTTGACGACAAATCCGGGCTTGCCCGGATTTGTTTTTTCGGGGAACCGATTTTCCAATCGTTCCTGATTTTTCGGCAGACAAGACGGATAGGAGCCTTTTGTGGCAGACGACAAGCAACATCGCAACGACATCTATGGTGACATCGATAAGGCCCCGGAAGAGGCCAGCCCTGCAATTCCTGCAGCCACGGTCATTCTTTTGAAGGATACCGATAGTGGGATCCAGACGTTGATGCTGCATCGGACCTCCAAGGTACATTTTGGTGGCATGTGGGTGTTCCCAGGGGGACGCATTGACCCCGAGGACTATGGTAACAACCCGGAAGATGTGGATCGGGCGGCCCTTCAGGCGGCGGCGCGAGAAACGATGGAAGAAGCAAACCTGAGTATTGCGCCGGACCAGTTCGTGTATTTTGCACACTGGACACCTCCAGCGTCGGTACCCAAACGATATGCAACGTGGTTTTTTGCCATGAGTGTGGATGGTGAACACGATGTCACGGTTGACGGTGAGGAGATTGCAGAGCACGAGTGGATTTCACCAGCAAATGCGCTTGCCCGTCATGGCAAGGGTGAAATTGATCTGGCACCACCCACCTGGATTACCCTGCATCACGTCTCGCGTTATGAAACTGCCGCTGAGGTGCTGAAGGTCTTTGCCGATAATCCGCACAGGGTCTATGAGACTCACATTGGCAAGCGAGCAGATGGTGTTCGTGTCGCGATGTGGGACGGGGACGCGGGCTATGAGGCGACGGATGCTGACGCCGAAGGTCCGCGCCATCGACTGGTGATGGCTGAAGGTGGATTCGAATTTGAAACGGATATCAGCTATTGAGCTGAGCCTGGTCCAGGCCAGAGCCTTCTCAAGGGTTCTCCCCCCGGACGTTCTCCCGCACCAAACGGGCCTCAGCGCCGACATTCATCCCTGAATGCCATTTAGCTGACCGTGCTCAGCGCGTTGAAGAGCTGGGTTTGTTCGATTGCGACGTCACGTAGGGTTGAAAAATCGCACGTTCATCTGCAGGTAAGCACCCGGGTTGGGGTGCTTCGCCCAGATTTCTCTCCAGCTTTCCGATCCCATGATGCGATTGAAGTTCTCATCACGGTCCGCCTTGCTGGGCCAGCGAATGATCCAGCAGACGTTGGGTTGCCCATTTTCAGACACCTGTGGATTGGATCCGGATACTTCTGCCTTAATGCCACCGTTGACCCAGAAGTCGATCACATCGAGGTTCTCACGCAACCAGGGGGCCGCTAACGTTTCTGCCCAGTCGCGATAAGCATCGAACCATGCTGCTTCGATGGTGTAGTCGCGGATTTCAACGATGTGATCGGCCATGGATGGTTTCGCTCAGTAGTGACATCCACGGAGGATGGCGTGTTGGTGCAGTGAGTTCAATGGGATATTGGGGACGCAGGGTCATGCTGAGGAACGCAGTGACGTAAGCATCTCTTTGCCGGAGGTCACTGCTGGGCTTGGCACACCGCGCAGTACCTGCATACCTTTCCTCGTTACGCTCTTCGGGATGGCGGCATCAGGGTATTGGCTTCCACCGAATGGCGTCCGCGATCACCACTGTCTTGTCGGTGGTATTGGCGATCTCGAGCTGAACGTCCCCCGCATCCAGTTCGAACTCTCCAAGTTCGTTCCAGCCATACGCTGAGACGTTGCCATCAAATTCGATGGTCTATTTCGAGTCGCCTGGTACCAGTTCAAGCTCGTATTTGCCAAGCAGCGAACGCCGTAGAGGTGCGTTTTCGCGGGCCGACGCACCCATGTGCCAGCGTCCGGATCTGGGCAGAGTGGCTGCAAAGATGGCGTAGCGTTCACTTTCGCCTGGATGTATCAGCGCGTGGGTGCGACGGTATTTGCCATAGCTGTCGTAATACACGGACCGCGCCCACTACCTGACATTTCCGTAGTTCATCTGGAATTCGGGTAGATCCTGATCTATGTCGATGGCGATGCCTCCGCCAAACGGGCCTGCACCGAACATCGGGGGCTCGTTTTCATAATCCAGGTGGTGTCGAAGACTGAACCCGGTATCAAGATCATCCACAATGATGCTGCCATCGTCGAGCACGTCCCAGTTGCTGGGACGGTGACCTTTTCATCTGGCCGTGGAGAACACCGGACGCGGTGGGACGGGTGCTGATCGGTCCCGAACGCTGCAATTCCAGATTATCGAGATATTCAAGAAGAACGGTGTATCGGTCGAATTAAAGGATGGTAACGGGCGCACCGTACTGGATAGTTGTCGGTCTGATGAGGTACGTGCGTTGTTGGCGTAACGGGTCGCCAGTCCGGCCTGCCCGCTAATTTCATCAGGAAACCCTATGCGTCGAAGACAGCTTCTGTCCCTGGTTCCACTGGTCGCGAACGTCACTGATAGAACAGCACCAGAGGGGAACGGTCAGTGACTATTGGCTCGAAACTACTGGAGGTTTCCGCTATTAAAATCAATAAAAACAGCAGCTTGTGTTAACTGCTTGATTATTATTTTTAATGTGGTCCTCAACTTCAGGATATGGAGGGCTTGATCTCGTCGGCGAGGTCGGCCATGACCTTGTTCCTGACTTCCTTGCTGGCATTTCTGTGCAGGGCGATGTGGTTGGCGCCAGCGCTCTTGATCTCTTCCTTCTTGTCATGCCCTTTCAGATGGGGATCGATGTTGTCTGTTTCACCGAAGTACACCACCTCTGGGTGACCGTCCGTGACCTTGGCGATGATGTAGACCCCTCCAATAAAGTCATTGAACGTCATCGGGTACGGGTAGACGTTGAAGTTGTAGGCTTCGCCGGACTTGCCGGGAATTTCGAAGGATTCAGTTTTACTCATGCTAGGTCCTGTTGGCATCTTTGGAGTCTTTGGAGATAGTTAGATTCGAAATCAGGATGCAGACTTCAGCTGCCCGGGCTGATTCATAGAGCAGTTGAAGAAGTCGCACAATAATGGACGAAAACGGTCCATGTCGACCAGAAACGCGTCGTGACCCTGCACTGAGGGTAGTGCCTTGAACTCAACATCGCGTTCACCATCGTCCAGGCCTTCAGCCAGTTCGCGTTGTTGGGCGATGGGGAACAGCGTGTCCGATTCGACCCCGATCACAAGCGCACGTTTGGCACCGACACGAGCCAGACCGTTTTCGAGAGTACCGCCGTGGTCTGCGATATCAAACAGATCCATCGCCCGGGACAGGTACAGGTAGCAGTTGGCATCGAAGGCGCCTACAAATTTCTTTGCGTGGGATTCCAGGTAGGACTCGACCTCGAAGTCGATACCAAATGGATCGTTCGTTTGACGCGCTTCAGCGACCCGTTCGAGGCCAAAACGTTGTGCCAGTTCCGCGGAGCCGCGGTAGGTCAGCATCCCCAGCTTCCGCGCGAGGCGCATTCCCATGGTGGGACCAGCGCCGTCATAGTCGCCGCTGTTCCAGTCCGCGTCTGACCGTATCATCTCCCGTTGTAACGAACGCAGGGCAATGGAGTAGGTGACCGGACGCGCTGACGAGGAAATCGATACCAGCGACTCTGCAGCCTCAGGAAACAGCACGCTGTGTGCGACTGCGGTCATCCCACCCATGGACGCACCCATGACGGTATGCAGCTTGGTAATTCCCATCGACTCGATCACCGCGTGCCCGGCGCGCGCGATATCCTCAATGGTCAACACCGGAAAAGCCAACCGATAGTTTTCACCGGTCGCTGGGTCAATGCTCGCTGGTCCGGTTGAGCCAAAACAACTCCCAAGGGAGTTGATACAGATTACGAAATACTTGGAGGTGTCGACGGGCTTGTCCTCGCCTATCATGGGTTCCCACCAACCGGGTGTCCTGTCCTGTTCCGATGAGGCCGCGTGTGCAGACGGCGACAGTCCGGTGAACAGCAAAATCGCATTGTCCTTCTGGAAGTTCAGGGTTCCCCACGTCTCGAATGCGATGGATGGCTGCCGCAGCACACCGTGCTGCATCGGGAATTCACCTTCTATGGTGTGGTATTGGGTTGCTTCGCTCATGCTGAATTACCCTCATCATCACCGGCCGCATCATTCAGATCGTTGCCATGGAATCGGCGATAGTTCTGCAGGGCCTTCTCCACCATGGGACGGCGCTTGCCCTCCGGTCGATGGAGTTCAAAGCCAGGATCGGATTCCCCCATGGCGCTGAGCAGGTGATAGGCGTGTGCCGAGTCAATATGCGCCTTGTATCCCTGAACGTCCTGTTGCTGATTGATCGCCGTCTTGATCATTCGCAGCTGAAAACTGTCATTCTCCGCGATTCTTCCCGCATAGACCATGGTTTCTCGCAACAGGTCTGATGGCGAGTACACTCGATTGACAAGCTCGAGTCTTTCCGCCTCCCGAGCATCAATAAACCGGGATTCGAACAACAATTCCTTCGCTTTGCGGGGGTGAAGGTCCCAGGGCACAGAAAAGTACTGAAAATTGGTGCCCAAGAACATGGCGTCACTGGCAGCAAAGATCATGTCCATGGACGAAGCGACAATCCAACCACCAAAGATACAGTACCCCTGGACGGCAGCGATGGTGGGCTTCGGGATATCGCGCCATCGCAGCGAGTAGTCCACGTACAGGTTTTTGGAACGGATGAAACGGCCGCGCACCCCTTCGGGGTAAGGTCGGCGCTCCTGGTCCGCGCGTTCGTCGTTGCTGCCCAGGTCATGTCCCGCGGAGAAGTGGTCACCTTCGCCATAGACGACGATCACTTTGACGTTGTCGTCTTCCGTGGCTAGCGTGAAAGCCTGGTCCATCTCCTCGAGGAGTTGGCGACTTTGGGCATTTCGTTGTTTCGGACGGTTCAGAATGACCGAAGCAATCGGGGTGTGAACCTCGTAGCGGATGTGCCCGAATGCCATTCTTTGCGTCGTCCTCCGGCCTAGCCGAGCGAGATATCCACCGACGGTCGCATCTCACTGACGACCGACAGTACATGGTGGATCGGGTGACCACGGAAATCATCCATCAGTTTGAAATCAAGGGGTTCGTTGCTGTCCATCGCTGTGAACGCCTGCTGCTTCAGGATATAGTCAAATCGCGCCGCCCATTTGCGCGCGCCTAGTCGGGCGGTGTTGGAACAGTTGTCGATCATGTACGAGATGCCATTGAAGTGCATGTAGGGATTTAGTGAATCCACACACTCGATCACAGACTCGTTCACGATTTCCGAGTAGGGATGACCCGCGCGAAGCAGCACATCGATCTGCGCCATCATGGTGGCGCAATAGACGCCGGCGGTGACCGGGTTGAGAGGGATCTCATCTTCAACGCGCTGTTTGCGAACCTCTTCACCCACCACCCACATTTCGGTGCCGTCGATTTTGCCCATCGGGAATTCGTCGTAACGATTTGATGCGGCCACCACGCTTCGAATCTCGTTGCCACAGGCAACGTCGTCGTAGATTTCCTGCAGAATTTCCTTGGCAGGCATATAGGAGGCGACGTACGCCTTCTCGAAGGCGGCGCGATCGTCCCCTTCGAGAGATTCATAGACCGCCAGAATACCTTCATGGGAGATGATTTTGGAGATCGGTCCGGTGACACTCTCGGCGGTCTGTACGAAGGCATCGTCCTGGCTCATGCCTTCAGCCCGGTACCGGTAGTACAGCGCCTCGACGACGCCATGTGCACCTCCGAGCAGAATGCCTCGTTCACCAAAGATGTCGGACTTGTACTCGGATTCCAGGGTGGTCTGGAAACAGTAGGGTGAACCCACACCGATAGCCCAGGCGAGTGCGTAGTCTGTTGCTTTGCCATCAACATCCTGATGTACAGCAAAACTGGAGTTGATCCCGGCGCCGTTGACCTCTTCACCCTGTACGTACAGACGTCGAACCGAGGGGCCCATACCCTTGGGGCAGACCGCGATGACATTGATGTTGTCAGGAAAGGCTTCACCGACGGAGTCCAGGTGACCCAACAGAAAGCCATGGGACAGTCCCAGCGTTGATCCGGGTTTCATGGCAGCAAAAATGTCACCATACAATTGGGTTTGCGCGGCGTCAGAGATCAATAGCAGAACCATGTCTGATTCTGCGACCACCTCCATCATATCGCCGAGCGTGCCGTTTTCACGGGTAAAGCCCGCTGCTTCCGCTTCGGCCACCGAGCTGGATCCCGGGCGCAGACCGATTTTCACAGGTGTACTGCCCTGCAAGGTGTCCCTCAGGTTCTGGGCCTGGGCAGGCCCTTGAGAGCCCCAGCCGATCACGCCGACCTGATTCACATCCGCGAAGACTTCCCTGACGGTGTCGAACAGGTGTCGGCCACCTTTGACAACGGATTCCTTACCATCGGCGACGGTGATGACGTCCTTGGTGAATACCTGAGAGTCGAAGTCCAGGGACATGACCATAACGGGGCTCCAGAGCTTGAGAGTACGTACTAGAAAGGGCCGCATTTATACAGATTTATGGGGGTTGGGACAAGGCTGAAGCTGTTTTAGACCGATATCACGCCAGAGAGCAAAGTCAGGTCGACTCTGGTGTAATGGACGCCGGATTCACAGACGGATGATCATGGGCGTCAGACTGGAAAAACCGTTCCTGCTCCTCCAAGCTGCGGCGGTCAAAGCGGTGCAGGCTCAGATGGGTGTCTATCAGCTGGCAGACGATAACGAGCAGGTGCTATATATCGGCAGTGCTGATGCGCGTTCGCTGTTTGGCCTGCGCGGCGAACTCCAGCGATTTCTAGAAGACCCGGAGGTCACGCGTTTTCGCGTTGAAGTGAACACCGCGTACCATACGCGCCGCCAGGAACTGCTGATGCTCCATCAGGCGGACCACGGAGAGCTACCCGTTCGCAACCGGGATTACCCTTTTCAATTGGGGCGGTTGTCACCGGCCTGACAAGGCGCCGATTGCAGGAAGGATGTTATGGAACTGTCTCTGAGCAATGAACAACAGATGATCGTCGACATGGTGCGACGCTTTGTTCGTGAGGAAATCGTTCCTCTGGAGATGCACCTGGATCCGGATGCGGACCAGCTGGAGTCTGACGATCGTGAGCGGCTCGTTGGCAAAGTCAAAGAGATGGGTCTGTACGGGCTTGACATACCGGTTGAGTACGGTGGCCCGGATATTGATGTGGTGACGCGGACGTTGATGGCGATCGAAATGTCTCAGCATCGGGCGGGCCTCTACGCGCCCTGTTATGGCGTGTTCGGTGGGGCAGGGCTCGCCCAGCTATTCGAAGCCAGCGACGCGCAGAAGGAGAAATATCTGTACCCGACCCTGAGGGGTGAGAAACGTGGCTTTTTTGGTTTGACGGAACCGTCAGGTGGTTCTGATCCGGCTCGAGCGATTCAGACCCGTGCCATCCAGGATGGTGATGACTGGGTCATCAACGGCGGCAAGATCTTTATCTCCGGCGCGGACAAAGCAGATTTTGGGCTCGTCTTTGCCCGTACCGGGGGTGAGGGCAGAGGTGGGGTCACCTGCTTTATCGTCGACACGGACACGCCAGGATTCCACGTTCGACGTATTGTGCATACGTTGCGTAGCGCACATTACGCGACGGAACTACAGTTCGAGGACATGCACGTTCCCGCTATCAACATCCTGGGTCAGTTGAATAAGGGTTTCGCGATTGCCAATGACCGACTGTCGAGGCAGCGTATTCCCTATTCGGCAGGGTGTATTGGTGTTGCTGTAAAGGCTCATGAAATGGCGCTGGAGTACTCCAAACAACGTGAGACCTTTGGAGCACCTCTTTCGAACCGTCAGGCCATTCAGTGGATGCTGGTCGATAATGAAATCGATATCAAACAGGCGACCTGGCTGACACTTGAGGCGGCTGACCGGGCGCGTCGTGGTGACAGCTTTCGCAAGGAGGCTGCCATGTGCAAAATCGTGGCGACGGAATCTGCAGGACGCGTTGTTGATCGAGCCATGCAGATCCACGGAGGCTATGGCGTGACGAAGGATTTTCCACTAGAGCGGTGGTATCGTGAATTGCGCATCAGGCGAATCGGTGAGGGACCGAACGAGGTCCAGCGTCATATCATTGCGCGAGATATTATTGGAGCAGGGCTGCGTTAACTGGCAGCAACATGAGGATTGGTGAATGACGCAGGAATTGCCACTTTCATCCTATACGGTGCTTGACCTCACGATTGCACGAGCGGGTCCGACCGCGGTCCGGTTGCTGGCAGACTGGGGTGCCAACGTGATCCGAGTCGAGCCACCACCGTCGACCAGCCAGTCGCTCACGGGTCCGAGTACGGATCCGGACTACCAGAATCTGCATCGCAACAAGCGTGGACTCGCCATCAATCTTAAGTCTTCGGAAGGTGCCGCGCTGTTCAAGTCCTTGGTCGCAAAGGCGGATATCGTCGTTGAGAATTTCAGGGCGGATGTAAAACGGCGGTTGGGGATCGGGTATGAACAACTACGTGCGATCAACAAGCGCGTCATCCTGGCATCCATTTCAGGTTTCGGACAAACGGGGCCCTACAGTGATCGTCCCGGTGTGGACCAGATTGTTCAGGGAACCAGCGGTTTGATGTCGATCACCGGTCAACCGGGCTATGGTCCCGTCCGTGCCGGCATCGCGATCTCGGATACCAGTGCGGGTATGTTCCTGGGTCAGGGTATTCTTCTGGCATTGCTCGACCGGGAACGCACGGGTGAAGGTCAATGGGTCCATACCTCCCTGCTCGAAGCCATGTTGTGCAAGATCGATTTCCAGGGTGCCAGGTACACGATGTCGGGTGAGGTTCCGGAACAACAAGGCAACTTCCATCCTACGCAGGTGCCGATGGGCACCTTTGAGGCGAGTGATGGTCTGGTCAACATTGCTGCGAGCTCACCGAAGATGTGGCATAGCTTCTGCGAAGCACTGGACGCGCAGTCTTTGTTTGAGCATCCGGACTACCAGGACTATCGCGGCAAGATCGAACATCGCGAACAACTGAATGAGGATGTGAATGCTGTGACGCGGACGTTCACCGTACAGGAACTTGTGGAACGTCTGAATCCGGTCGGGTGCCCCTGTGGGCCAATCTATGATGTTGGCGAAGCGTATGACGACCCACAGGCGCAATATCTGAAAATGACGAAGCCGGCTCCCCACACGAGTCTCGGCGACGTCAACCTGATCCGATCGCCGATCAATCTGTCCCGGTTACCACATGCACCGAGGTTTCACCGCGCGGGACCTGCCACAGGGGAACATACCGAGGAGATCCTGGCGGAGTTTGGGTACTCTCCTGAAGAAATTGAAGCACTCAAGACAGCTGGAGCTATTGCATGAGCGAGATGATCTCTCTGGACACGGACAAGATTCTGGCGGAGGTGGACGACGGTATCGGCTGGATGACCTTCAACCACCCGGAACGACGCAACGCCATCAACCTGGCGATGTGGCAGGGGATCGGTGACGCGCTCGAGGCGTTTGAGCATCGTGACGACGTCAGGGTTGTGGTCATGAAGGGCGCGGGGGGTAAGGCGTTTGCATCCGGGGCGGATATTTCTGAATTTGACAAGCATCGAGCCAATGCAGAGCAGCGCAAACACTACGGGGCAACATCAGCCCGGGGTAATCACTGGTTGTCATCGGTGGGCAAACCCCTCATCGCGATGATTGACGGCTTCTGCATTGGCGGCGGACTGGCCGTGGCGCTCAATGCGGACGTTCGTTTTGCGACACCAGTCTCCCAGTTTGGTATTCCGGCGGCGAAACTGGGGCTGGGCTATGAATATGGCGGTATCGCGACATTGGCGCGCCTGGTCGGACCGTCCACAACCCGGGATATCTTGTTTTCGGCGAGATTCCTGCAGGCGGATGAGGCACTCGCAAAAGGGCTGATCAATTTTGTCGTTGACGGTGATCAGCTTGAGCAGGAAGTGCGTGAATACGCTGGTCTGATCGCAGCGAATGCACCATTGACGATTCGCGCGGCGAAGTCCGCGGTGAGTGCTTACGAGAAATACACTGATGTGGCCGCGGCTGGAGAGGTTTCAGCGTTGGTGGATGCGTGCTTCAACAGTGACGATTACAAAGAGGGGCGGCGTGCATTCGCTGAGAAGCGCAAACCCCTATTTCAGGGCAGATAGTTCCAAGTTAAATAGGTTCAAGGTAAACAGTTCAGAGTAAGTGGTTCGGGTTAACAGTGGGGAGCATTCCGATGGCAGGTGAGTTTGAGAACATCGAGTACGAAGTGGTTGATGGGCGGGCAAGGATCACCCTGAATCGACCGGAGAAACTGAACGCACTGTCTCATGATCTTCTCTATGAGCTACATGAAGCGCTCTGGGAGGCCGACGATAACAAGGCTGTTCACTGCGTCGTCATTCGCGGTGCGGGGCGTTCATTCTCTGCAGGATATGATTTGTCGGGACCGCGTGCGCGATATGGTTTGTCCCGGGTCAGGTCCGAGGACAACGAATACCGCGGGGGTCGATCGGTTGATGACGATGCCTGGCAGATGGAGAAGACGCAGCGTTATCGGATGGCGCTGTTTGATATGCACAAGCCCGTCATCGCTCAGGTTCATGGTTACTGTCTGGCAGGGGGCACGGATATCGCGCTCATGTGCGACATGATTATCTGTGCTGACGATGCGCGATTCGGATTCCCGCCAGCGCGGGACCTGGGCGCACTCCCGAACAATATGTGGCTCTACAACGTGGGCCCCCAGTGGGCCAAGAGGCTCATGTTAACGGGTGACTCAATCACTGGTGCCGATGCACAGCAGATTGGCCTGGTGCTGAAGGCGGTTCCCAAAGAGCACCTGGAGACCGAGGTTGAACAACTGGCAGATCGACTGGCACTGATCGACCCGGATCTGTTGTCAGCCAATAAACGGATCATCAACCAGGGACTGGAATTGATGGGCGCCAGAACACTGCAACGCATGGCGGTTGAGAACGATGTTCGTGGGCACAACGCGGCGGCAGCCTTGACGTTCGGATCAAGAGTGGCTGAAAAAGGTCTGAAAGACACATTGCGGGAACGGGATGGCAAGTTTGGTGACGGTATGGCGCGGGTGAATGGTCCTGAACTGAGAGATGAAGAAGGGCGTCTCATCTGAGTGAAGGATTTTCGGCTCTAGGACCGCGAACTTGCCGCTCCTCATTAACGAGGCTTCGATTCGCGAGGGGGTACCGGTCCCATCGCTATCGAAGCCCTCTCCCTCAAAAATACCAACGGACACTCCCAAACAGCACCGTCGGCCTGTCCCCGAATTCCGATCCGGTCCGGAAGTCAAATGGCGGGGTGAACGTGCTGCGGTCCCCGGTGAACCACTGCAGACCTATGTCCATATGCGTGTTCTGGGTCACGTTGCGAGAGGCGGTCAGCGTGGTAAATACCGACTGGTCGGACAGGTTGATGATGCTCTGTGCAGACATGGTGGCAAGCGGTGACATCTGCCAGCTGAGGACCGGTATCAGATATCGACGACCGGACAGATGGACTTCACCACGTTGAAAAGGTGCCGATCCGCGCACCAATGGATATTGGTCAGGAGATTCGGCGCCTGACGAGTTGTAGTGTGCCTCGACCATCAGGAACCAGTTTTCGTTGAATGCATAGTCGAAACCGGTCGAGAGTCGGTGGTAGCTGT
>NTKD01000072.1 GCA_002457275.1 OM182 bacterium MED-G24 | reverse complement strand
GTATCGGCCGCAGTTCTGACGACCGTACTTGGTCTGGTACCGATATCGGCGAGTGCCAGATTTTCTGGGGCTGTACCTGGGCGTAGGTTGCTGGGGCAGTGAATTTTCCGGTGATGTGGTTGATGGCGTTTCGGTTGGCAACGAGCTAAGCGTTGACGAGGACACCGGGCTTCACATCTATGCAGCGCTGGAACATCCGATTCCGGTCATCCCCAACACTCGAGTAGCGCGAACCGGCATTGAAGACAGCGGAACCGGTACTCTCTCTAGCAACTTCACCTTTGAAGGGCAGAACTTCACCGCGGGTCAGTAGGTGGCGACGACCATCGACCTCACGCATACCGACCTGACGCTGTATTACGAGATCATCGATATCGGATTTGATTTTGATGTCGGTATTACTGCCCGATCCCTGGAAGGTCAGGTGCAGATGGATATGACCACGGAAGATGTCGACGAGATCATTCCGCTGCTCTACGTGCTTGGCAAAATGGGTCTGCCGTTCACCAGAACCTACTTCGCAGGCACCGCGAACGCACTCGCGTTCGGTGATCGCGAGGTCAGCGACTATGCAATCACCATTGGTTGGGAGACCGAAAACTTCATCCTGCCGGAATTTGGTATCGAAGGCGGATTGCGTCGTTTCACCGTTGATGTTGCGGAGCAGGATACGCAGGTGAATGTCGACATGGAAGTAGACGGAATCTTTGTCAATCTGACGGCGCACTTCTAGCACCGTCCTACTTTGTGACCCTTAACGGTGGGGGTGGGTGAAAGGGTCTCCGGCAACACGGAACGGAAGGTGAATGGACCTCCGGCTCATGGAATCGCGCGGTATCCCCAACATACTAACAACGCCAAGATATTGCGCCTGTTCTGTAGGCTTCGATCGCGAGGAGATATCGGTCCCCTCTCGATCGAAGCTCACGATACTCAACAAAAAAGAGAATTCCGGCGGGCAATTCAGGTTGGAGATCTTTCTCCCACCGACTCACAACGAGATCGTGCTAACAAACGATGCCGTATTCACCGAGTGGCCTCTCTATACTACTGCGCACGTTGAGTTGCTGGCCTCAGGATTAGCTGGTCACCCACACCTGCGGCGAGCGACTAGCCAAACTCGGAAACCACACCAGAGATCGATTCCTTCGCATCCCCAAACAACATCCGAGTGTTCTCGCCAAAGAACAGTGGGTTGTCGACACCGGAGAAGCCGGATGCCATGGAGCGCTTGAGTACAAAGACGGTGCGCGCCTGGTCCACGTTGATGATGGGCATGCCGTAGATCGGACTGTCCTCATCTTCGCGTGCACTAGGGTTCACAACGTCGTTAGCGCCGATGACGATGGCAACGTCGACGTTCTCGATACGCGGATTGATGTCGTCCATCTCAACCAACTGCTCGTAGGGTACGTCTGCTTCTGCCAGCAGGACATTCATATGTCCTGGCATACGGCCCGCCACAGGATGGATGGCGTAACTGACTTCTGCGCCATTGCCTTCCAGAATTTCACCAAGTTCTTTGACCACGTGCTGTGCCTGCGCGACGGCCATGCCATAGCCAGGCACGAAGCAGACATTGCTGGCGGCTTCCAGGATGTAGTAGGCATCTTCGACACTGATCGGTTTGACCTCGCCCTCGATTGCCTTGCCTTGTTTGATGGCACCAAAGCCGCTGAACAGAACATTGGTGAGCGATCGGTTCATCGCCTTACACATGATGTTGGTCAGGATGATACCGCTTGCACCTACCAGTGAACCCGCGACAATCAGAATGTTGTTATTGATCGCAAATCCAGCGGCACAAGCAGCCAGACCTGAGTAGCTGTTCAACAGCGAGATCACAACCGGCATGTCTGCACCGCCGATCGGTATGACCGCCATGATGCCAAGCAGGAGGGACAGTCCAAGGACCCCATAGAGCCACGGAGAATCAGGTGAAGGATCCAGACAAGCCATGATGCCGCATCCAAGAAGCGCGAGCAGCAGCAGGCTGTTGAAGATGCGTTGGCCTGGGAAGACGAGAGCGGCACTGTTGAGGGTTTCCGACAGTTTGCCGTAAGCGATCAGGCTGCCTGAGAACGTGACACCGCCGATCAGAATAGCGAGTAATACAGTGACCGCGGTAAAGGTCTGTACTTCGGCACTACCGTAGAGAGTGGCCCAGCCTACCAGCAGACTGGCTGCGCCACCGGAACCGTTGAAGAGGGCGACCATTTCTGGCATCGCGGTCATCGCGACTAACCGGGATGCGGTTGCACCGATGATGGCGCCGACAACAACACCGACGATAATCCACTGGAAGTCCACGATGCCCTGATCCGTCAGGGCGGCGGCAACGGCGATCAGCATACCGAGGGCTGAAAGCATGTTCCCTCGACGCGCGGTCGCGGGTGAACCCAGCATCTTCAGGCCAAAAATGAACAGGGCGGCTGAGACGATATAGGCCAGATTGGCCAGCAGGGAGATATCCATGGCTTATCCCTCCTTCCGGCTTTTGAACATTGACAGCATCCGGTCGGTGACCAGGTAACCCCCCACAACGTTGATCGTTGCGAAAGCGACCGCCGCTGTTCCTAGAATGGTACCCGTCGTTGCCATTCCAGCACCTGACGAGAGGAACGCGCCTGCCAACGTGATGCCTGAGATGGCGTTTGCGCCGGACATGAGAGGTGTATGCAGTGTCGCCGGTACTTTCGATATCAGCTCGAAGCCGAGGAATATCGACAGGACCAGGATGAATGTAAGAAATACGACTTCCACAGGGTTGCCCTTATGTGAGTGATTGTGTTCGGTAATCGATACGAATGAGAATTACAGGTTCTTGATGGTCTCGTTCACGACTTCACCGTCGTGGGTGATAAGACATCCGGCGATGATGTCGTCTTCAGGATCAAGATTCAGCGTCTTGCTTTCCTCGTCCCAGTATTCGGTGACGAGATTGAAGAGGTTCGATGAGTACATCTGGCTGGCGTCCGTCGCAACTTTTGCGGGCAGATTCGAAACACCAATGATTGATACACCATCAACGTCGACGATCTCGTCGGGCGAAGAGCCCTCAACGTTACCACCGCTGTCAACGGCCATGTCCACCACGACACTGCCGGTTTTCATGGCGGCGACCATGTCGCCAGTGACAATTCTGGGCGCGGGACGTCCAAAGACCTGTGCGGTGGTGATGACGATATCCGATTGCCCGATCACGGCCTTCATTCCTTCTCGCTGCATCTCCAGCTGCTCCGGTGTGAGCTCGCGCGCATAACCGTCCTTCGTCTGGCCGGTTTCTCCAAGGTCAATCTCAACAAACTTGGCACCCAGTGACTGAACCTGTTCTGCGACAACCGGGCGTGTATCAAAGGCTTCGACCCTCGCGCCAAGGCGCTTGGCGGTCGCGATGGCTTGTAGCCCCGCAACCCCGGCACCGATCACGAAGACCCTGGCAGGGCTCAAGGTGCCTGCCGGTGTCATCATCATGGGCAGAATGCGGTCGAGTTTCTCAGCGGCCAGCAGCACCATGACATAGCCTGCGAGGTTTGCCTGGGAACTGAGTGCATCCATCTTCTGGGCACGTGTGGTTCGCGGAATCATCTCCATGCTGATCGCACTGACGCCATGTTTTGCCAGTGTGTCGACCAGCTCACGTTCGTTGTAGGGGTCTAGGTAGCTGACGTGAATCGCGCCCTGTTTCAGCTGGCCCACTTCATCGGCATCTGGCTTGCGAACACGGAGCACGATGTCGCCTTGTGCCAGTAATGACGCCCTGTCGGTGCTGATCGACGCACCTGCTTCGGTATAGGTTTCATCGCTGAAGCCGGCCTGTTGACCCGATCCGGATTGCACAACGACCTCGAATCCGGCTCGAACAAGCTTTTTTGTGATGTCGGGGATCAACGCAACACGTCGTTCGTTGGGCGTCGTTTCCGCGGGTACTGATATCTGCATGGTCATCCTCAGCAGTGATCTGGTTCTTGAGTGGGGATGGGACGCGCAAACCTATCATGAAGTCTGCTGATGGCCAAGCGCTGGGGCAATTAAGTCCCTGTTTTTGAATGGTGCTATGGATGTTGATATAAAGATCGCCAATTTCCTCTCGGGACGCACTATGAGCTGGCACAAAGAAGCCCATGAAATCGACCTGCGCCGTGATCTGTCGAAACAGCAGGGCGGTGAAGAAGCCATCGCCATTCACCACGCGAAGGGTCGGCTGACGATACGGGAGCGGATTGACGCGCTGACCGATCAGTTCGAGGAACACGGTGAAGGTGCGGGATTCGCGGAAAAGGGCCCCGATGGATCGATTCAATCTTTCAGTCCGGCCAACTACGTGGTGGGATTCGGAGATCTGGGCGGCCGCCGCGTCGTGGTTGGCGGTGAAGACTTCACCTTGAAGGGCGGCTCACCGAACGGCGCGGGTTTGCGCAAGAGCGTGTATGCAGAAGAGTTGGCGGTTCAATTCAGGATGCCACTTGTGCGTATGCTGGAGGGTGGTGGTGGCAGCGTTGGCGGTACCGGCGGCCCAAGGCCGCAGACTGTTGGCAGTCCGGTGTATTCAGAACCAAGATTCAAGATCATTGCGGACGCTTTGAATGTGGTGCCGGTGGTGTCAGGCGCCATGGGCCCGGTGGCAGGATTCCCCGCGGGGAGGGTGGTTTCATCTCATTTTTCGGTCATGGTCAAACGCACCTCCCAGGTGCTGGTGGCAGGTCCCGCTGTGGTGGAACGTGCACTCGGCGTCAGCATGACCAAGGAACAACTTGGTGGCTGGCGGGTGCATACCCGGAGCGGCATCGTCGATAATGTGGCGGATTCAGAGCAGGGCGCATTTGATCAGATCCGTCAGTTCCTGAGCTATATGCCTCAGAATGTCTGGCAGCTTCCTGCACGTGAGCACTGCACAGACGACCCCAACAGGACGGAAGAGTCATTGATCTCGATTGTTCCGAAAGACGGACGAATCCCCTTCGAGATGCGGGATGTGATCCGTGCGGTGGCGGACGATGGCGTCTTCTTCGAGACATCGCCGTACTATGGATTGGGACAGATCACCGGATTTGCGCGCATCAACGGTGCTGTCGTGGGCATCATTGCGAACGACTGCCGACATTTTGCAGGTGCGATGACGGCGCAGGGTTCGCAGAAGGCCCGAAAACAGATGGAGCTGTGCGATATGTTCCATATACCAATTGTCAATTTCCTGGATGAGCCAGGATTCATGATCGGTCCCGATGCGGAAAAAGAAGCCACGATCCGGTATGGCATGAGTGCAGTGTCGGCTGCCGTACAGTCCACAGTGCCCTGGGCCACCATTGCGGTACACAAGTCGTTTGGTGTCGCGTCAGCTGCTCACTTTGCACCGAACAATTACAAACTGGCGTGGCCGTCCTATGAGATGGGAGCGCTACCGGTGCAGGGTGGCGTCGCCGTCGCCTTTCACAAGGAGATAGAAGCCGCGGCGGATCCGGAAGCGAAACGGCTGGAGTTGGAAGACAAACTGATTGAAGGTCGATCGCCGTTTCCGATGATGGAGAGCTTTGCGGTCCACGAGTTGATTGACCCAAGGCAGACTCGATCCCGATTGTGCCGCTGGGTGGACTGGATCGAGCCGTTGCTGGAGGAATTGAAAGGGCCGGTGAAATGGGGATACCGTCCATGACCGCCCGGTTCGTTCCATCAACGTGGGGAACCAGTCTGCTGTTGCTTCTAATGTCGGTGTCAGGTGTTGCATCTGCTGAAGATCTTTGTGCGATCAATAACGTCAATCAATTGATGGAGACACCGGCAACTGTCAGGGTGGCACCCAGTTATCCGACGCCCGTGTTGCGAAAAAATGTATCCGGATGAGTGGTGTTTGCGTTTGGCTTGAAAGATGGCGCGACGGGTCTCAAAGTGCCAACCGGTATCACCGTTGTGCATGCAACCAGGCTGGGTCGTACAAAGTTTGTCAGAGCTGGTCGTAAAGCATTGAAAAAATGGGCATTTCAAAAGGACCTACCGGCGTCGGTGCCGCCTCGATACTTCACCGCTATCCGGTTTCAGATGAAATCAACCGATCCCGACGAGCCTAATGAAGCCGAAGGTTTGTCCCTTTAGTCGCGAAGAGCGCGCGCTGGGTAAAGAAAAGCCTCGCCTGCCTGGTCTTTACATGGACAATGTCGCTTTGAACATGTCGCTATCGCACCCAGGTATCTCATGAAGTTCGTTTTTCGTCTGATCACCGTCTTTGCGTTGCTCCTGACGGGCATCCACGCAACGTACGCGGACGAAGAACCACAGGTGTTCCCCGAGCTGGTTTCTGAGGTCACTGCGATTGTGCCCGGGCAACCTTTCCGCGTCGCACTGGTCCAGGAAATCAATCCCGGGTGGCATACGTATTGGCGTACACCGGGTGATTCCGGGGCGGCCACGACGCTTGAATGGTCTCTGCCCACCGGTTTCACGGCAGGAGAGATTGCCTGGCCGCTCCCAGAGCGGATTGTGTACGGTCCGCTCATCAACTACGGCTACCACGACCGCGTAGTGTTACCGGTGGTCATCACGCCGCCTCCGGACCTCACCCCGGGAGACCAGATCACACTGGATCTCGCTGCGGAGTGGCTGGTCTGTGCTGATCTATGTATCCCGGAAGATGCCGATTTGTCGCTGACCATGGATGTTGCGGCATCCAACGAACCCGACACGAGATACGCCCAGTGGTTTGCTGACACCGACGTGCAGGTACCCATGGACGTTGGAATGACCAGCGGCGTTCGATTCACAGACGAACAGATCGTCGTGACGGTGCAAATGCCGGGTGTGAGCGGCGAACGGGTATCACGTCTGGAGTACTTTCCCTACTACGAGAGTGTGATCGACTATCCTGCAGAGCAAGAGGTATCGATTTCGAACGATCGAATCGAAATCACGCTGGCCAAGGCCTTTGACTTTGAAGATGGAGAAAAGCGACTGGATGGAATCATCGTCATCCATGAAGATGCCGGAGAGGACATTGTCACACCAATAGAAATTCACCCGGTGATGGGCGCAGGTCCAGACGCAACCACCTCGGGAGAGATGGGATTGGGCCTCGCTGTGCTGTTTGCATTAGTCGGCGGTGCGATTCTCAATCTTATGCCCTGCGTATTTCCGGTCCTGTCGATCAAAATCCTGTCGCTAGTTCATCAGGTTGGTGAGGATAAACGCCAGGTGCGTGCCCACGGCTGGG
This sequence comes from OM182 bacterium MED-G24, assembly GCA_002457275.1. Lineage (GTDB taxonomy): Bacteria > Pseudomonadota > Gammaproteobacteria > Pseudomonadales > Azotimanducaceae > UBA7451. The sequence continues at coordinate 6,329 of NTKD01000072.1, read as the reverse complement.
TATATCTGCTGGGTGTGACAATCAGCTTTGTGGTCATTGCGTTGGCACTGGTCGCTCTGCGAGCGGCGGGTGAACAGATTGGCTGGGGGTTCCAGTTGCAGTCACCGATGCTGGTTGCGCTGCTGGCCTATCTCTTCTTCCTGATCGGTCTGAGCCTGTCCGGCTATTTTGAGATCGGCAACAGTCTCATGAACATGGGGTCGGGTCTTGCCGACAAGGGCGGCTATGGCGGTTCGTTTGCTACGGGAGTGCTCGCGACCGTCGTAGCAGCACCCTGTACCGCGCCATTCATGGCGGGCGCGATCGGTTTTGCGCTGACCCAGAACACGGCCATGGTCATCATCATCTTTTCCGCACTGGGTATCGGCATGGCGATACCGTACGTTGCGCTCTGTTATTCACCGGCCCTGATGGAACGTTTGCCGAGACCCGGCGCCTGGATGGTCATGTTGAAGGAAGCGCTGGCGTTCCCGATGTTTGCCTCCACGGTGTGGCTGGTCTGGGTACTGAGCCAACAGACCGGAGCGAATGGCGTGCTTTCGGTACTGCTCGGTCTGGTGGCGATCACGTTCGGGATCTGGTTGTTTCGGCACTTGCCTAGCGGGACCATCGGGCGAGGGCTGGTGTCGGTATTGGCGGTGGCTTCCATTGTCAGTGCACTGGCGTTAACGACGGTCGAAGGTAGTGCCGGTGCGGAGCCTACAACCGGGAAAGCTGCTGCAGCAGTGGATGGGCCGGTTCCTGAGACATACAGTCCGGACCGATTGGCTGAACTGCGCACAGAGGGACCTGTGTTTGTGAACTTCACCGCAGCCTGGTGTATCACCTGCAAGGTCAACGAACAGGTGGCGTTATCGTCGTCAGGTGTTGCGAACGCATTTGCTGACGGGGGTGTCTCATACCTCAAAGGGGACTGGACCAACGAGGACCCGGTGATCACCAACGCGCTGGCGGAGTATGAACGCAGCGGAGTGCCGCTCTACCTGTTGTATGCCCCCGGTGAAGCGAGGGCACGCGTGTTGCCACAGGTGTTGACAGAGTCGATCATCATCGGAGAACTGTCGACCCTTTGACACGCGTTGACTGACGAGTCTATGTGTCATCCTGAGGAGCGAAGCAGAGCATGCCCCGAGGAAAAAAGTGACGTGAGGGCGAGGATCTCGACCTATCTCCTTTATCGGTCTTTCGATCGGTCTGCCGCGATAGTCAATTCAGCGGCCCCCAAGCCGAAGTTTCTTCGGCTCAGAATGACGCAAAAGGTAGGATGTTCAGTCGACTTTCGCGGTCGCGTTGCCCTTGACGACCTCGGTGCCTTCCTCGTCCACGGTTGAGACGTCGAGATCAACGATCTTCTCACCATCCTCTTCGCGGACGGCCGTAATGGTGGCGCGAGCTGTCAGCGTTGCCCCAGGGAACACCTGAGAGGTAAACCTGACCCCAAAGCTCTTCAGGCGACCGTCGCCGACATAGTTGGTCAACATCTTGCCGGTCATGCCCATGGTCAGCATCCCGTGCGCAAACACGGATGGATACTTTGCGACCTCGGTCGTATAGATCTCATCGGTATGCAAAGGATTGTAGTCACCCGATGTTCCGGCGTACTGCACGATCTGTGTCCGGGTCAGGTTTCTGACGACTTCTTCTTCGTGGACGTCGCCAACATTCAGTTCACGTGCTTTCAGTGCCATTTCTTGAATTTCCTTTTGTTGACGTTCGTTTACGCTGATGTAGCAGGGCGTTCGGTGCGTACACCAACGCCCGTTGCAGTGACAACCAACTCACCATTCTGGTCCCGATACTCGGTGATCGACTCGTTGAACACGAGGTTTCCACCTCGACGACCTTGCTTTTCCCAGGTCTTCCCAGGTTTGTTGGTTGCGGTCAGCACATCGCCAACCTTCGGGTGACGGTGATAGACGTAGTGTTGTTCTGCATGCAATCCGCCACCAGTGCTCTCTTTCTTCTCTCCGCTTTTCTCGGCGTCGGTCTTTGGCTTCGGTGTTATCCCGGTGGGTCCTTTGCCAGAGCCGAACCACTCCGCACCGATCTTCGGCCGCAGGAAATAGTCAGGATCGAACTGAGCGCTGGCTTGTACAAACGTCGGTGGCGCGATGACGGCGCCGGGCTCCGTGCTGGCGGCATAGTCTCCGTCATAATAGATGTTGTTGGTGTCGCCCACAGAGCGTGCAAACATCATGATGTGGCTGTATTCAATGGGAAACTTATCCACTGCCATCTGTATCTCCTTCGTCGAGTGTCAGCTGTTGAATCTGGTCACGCTGTTGTGAGCGTGGGGTCAGGACGACCGAGTGGATCAAAAAAGAGGATGACGTGCAAGCGGGTCGCGTCGGTAGACATCACAAAAGTGACTCTGTACCATGGCGAGTCCGCTTTCAAAGCGGTTCTAGGGGCCCTCGTTTTGCAGCGCACGTCATTGTGATGCGACAGAACGTAAGACTGGGAGCGCACCAAAAATCAAGAATCCCGCAAACGGATTAGGGAACGAAGGGAGCCTAAGTAGCAGCAATGTCCAGGCCGGTCCGTATTGAGTTTCCAGGGGCGTCATACCACGTCACCAGTCGATGCAGCGACGACACCCAGGTCTTCTTAGATGACGAAGATCGCGTCGCGTTCCTGCAGATACTGTCGATGGTTGTCGCACGTTTCAATTGGGTGTTGCACACCTACACACTGCATGATCACCACTACCAGCTTGTACTTGAGGTCCCCTCAGCAAATCTGTCTAGAGGTATGCGCCAGCTGAACGGCGTCTATACTCAACACTACAATCGCCGCCATGATGATCAGGGCTCTCTTTTCCAGGGCCGTTTCAAAAGTGTCCTGTTCGAACCCGAGACGTTTCTCGTTGATCTGTGCAGGCATGTGATACTTCAGCCTGTTCGTGAAGAACCGCCGCAACGGCTGGCCTCCTACAAGTGGAGCAGCCATCGGGCGATGAGTGGTGCCATCAAGGCTCCTGAATATCTACACACCGAGACCCTGTTGTCCCGGTTTGGGCGTCGAAAAGCAGTGGCGCAACGGAAATACAAGGATTACGTCAAGGCGGGTGCCACTGACGCGTCGCCTTTGTCGGCACGGTCCAGCCAGGTGCTGCTCGGATCACCTGACTTTGTGGCAGAGATGGAGCAGCGTTTGAGCGGCGAGAAAACCGCCAAGAGAGGCCCCAGAAGGGCAGGTCGGCGACGAAGTCTCAATACACTCTTCAGGGATGTCGACAACAAAACCCGCGCAGAGAGGAATGAGATGATTCTGAGGGCTCATCTGGATCATGCCTACACGTTGATGGAAATCGGCGAACATCTGGGTATTCACTACACCACGGTCAGCAAGGTGGTAAATCGCTGATTGTCGGGTCAAGGGCCGTCGCCTCTGTTTCGCCCCTGTGTCAGTGCAGCACTGTCGAAGCCTTCCGTCTGGAACCCCTTATAGTCCCTTTCACCGTTGGCTAACAGATCACGGCAAATCTTAACGCAACATGGCCCTTTTCCGGCTTTGCGCGAGAGCAGTGAACATCTGACCGACACGCGTTGTGCCAGCGCGTCTCTGAAGGTATTCTTGCGGCCGACAACAAACCGTCATCGTAAGGACTGTGGACCTGCAACAAGATGGAGTACGACCGGTGAAGAAACGACAACGCGCAAGCAACGATGAAGAAGGTGAAATTGACCTGACCCCGATGCTGGACGTTGTGTTCATCATGCTGATCTTTTTCATCGTGACCGCAACCTTCGTCAAGGAAATTGGCATCGACGTCAATAGCCCGGACAAGAATCAGAATATCCAGGATGCGGACAAGAAGAGTATCGTCGTTAAGATCTCCTCACGTGATCGTATAGAAATTCGTGGCCGTAGCGTCGACATCCGATCTGTCCGGGCCAATATCGAGCGGCTCCATGCAGAAAGTCCTGAGGCGCCGGTGGTCGTTCAGCCACACCCGGAGAGCACGACAGAAGTCATGATTCAGGTCATGGACTACGCTCGTCAGGCGGGTGTCTACAACGTCAGTATCGCCGCCACCTGATGGTCTGATATGCAGATCGGCATCGCTGTTCGCAATATGGGCGTTCATGCGACGTCCGATTTGATCTCCGGTATCGCGGTCGCCGCAGACCGGGCCGGTCTTGATACACTTTGGGTGACGGACCACATTGCGATTCCCCCCGACGATGCTGAAGGTTCTGATGGACTCTACCTGGATCCCCTGAATACGCTCTCGTTTATCGCGGGGATGACTAGCCAGATTAAACTGGGTGTAGGGGTGCTCATACTGCCGTATCGGCCCCCTTTGCCGACCGCAAAGTCCATCGCGACGCTGCAGAGTTTGTCACGCGGTCGATTGATCCTGGGCTGCGGTATTGGCTGGATGGACCCTGAGTTCAAGGCGCTCGGGATTTCGAGACATCAGCGTGGCGCCGATGCGGACAGGACGCTCGCGTTTCTCAATGCCTGCTTCAATGCCAAAGACGACGGCGACGTGGTCAACGTTAACGGACAGGACTTTCTGTTCAGACCCAATCCCGAACGCCCACCCATTCTAATTGGGGGCCGGCCTCCGCACGCGATTGACCGTGCCCTGAGGTTTGGCGATGGCTGGATGCCGATGGGTCGCCTGGACAGCTTCCGGGATGACATTGCCGATTACCGGGAGAGGGCATCGTCAGAAGGCCATGCAGCGCCGATGATCGTCACGTTCGCAGATCTGCCTCAGGACACAGCGTCAGCCCGTGAGGTCCTGGCTCGATATGCCGAAGCCGGTGTGGATCAGGTTGTAGCAAGCCGACGTTATGTCTCCGAGACAGAATGGCTGGATATGATTGATTTCCTGTCGGATCTTTCACTGTGATTGAGTTCATCCTGTTCGCCGGGGCCTGCGTTCTGGTAGCCCTGGTCGTCCGTGCATGGCGGCGTAGAGAACGTGCGGCCTTTCATCAGTTGGAATCCCAGGTACTTAGCAACTTGCGCCAGGAAGCAGGTGTGAGAGATGATGAAGTCAGTCCCATGCAGATCAGCTCGGGCCCGGTCTATCCACTAGGCTCTCCACTAGGCGCACCCGCGGGCTCCCCACCACCCTACGCGGCAGAACCAGACAACCAGACATCGCGAACCAGGCGGTTCGATACGAACCCAGGGCGCAGGTGCTGGATGATGTCCGTCGTGCATTCTTGAGCAGACTGCTTCCGCCACTTGCGAAAAGGGGACGGACAGGTGTACTGGTTCAGGTTCCTCTCGGCGCCGTGATTCGCAGCGATCAGTCCTAGGATCCGTCATTGCGATCAAACGTTACGTTCCTGCTGTATCTAATCGGGGATTTTGTGCCGCTGTGCGTTGTCGAGATCAAATGCAGTGGCGCGCAGGAATCCTCGAGGCTGGTCACGTTGCGTAACATGCTGGGTACGGCAGGTCTGCCATTGGTGGAGTTTCCGGTGCTGGACCGTTATGCACCTGCAGATCTCGTGCGGGAGCTTTGCCGATACGTCTGATCGTCTCGACAAATCCCCACCGTTACTTTGCAGACTGTTCTTCCCAGACCCGTTCCCGGATCAGTTCCCTGATACGGAGACGCAGATCATCGACCGGCTCTTCCGAAAACTCTTCGGGGCTGATGGGGTCCAGCACGTCGAGTTCGACATGTGACATGCCATGAAAGTTGAGAGAACTTTTCGGGAGTGCGTTTTTTGAACCATTGATCACCAGTGGAAGGATGGGTACGGATTTGCGTTGCGCCAACACAAAGGCACCTTCCTTGAAATCACGCATCAGACCCGATGGTGATCGCGTTCCTTCAGGGAACAACAGGATCGAGCTACCTTCCTCCAGATGTTGTTCGCATGAGCCGTACATCTTCCGAATCGATTGTCGGTTCCCGCGGACAAGTCGCACGTAGCGATTCAGTGACATGTTCCAGCCGATGAGTGGGATCTTGAACAACTCCGCCTTCGAAACCCACTTGAAATGACTGAACAAAAGAAAGAGCACCAGGATGTCCACCAGTGACTGGTGGTTTGACACGATAACGTAGGTCGTGTGCGGGTCTATTTTTTCGCGCCCGCGCACGGTCACCGACCAAGGCGGAAAGAGCCAGAGGTAAAGTGCTGCCCAACGACTGGTAAAGCTGTGCAATAGCCGTAGACGGCGATCAAAAGGTCGGGTGGTCAGCCAGATCAGAAGCGCAACAAGGAAAAAGAAGAACGAGGTCAGAAAGACGAAAGCGATGAAGATCACCGCAATGGTTCGGTTTCTCAGTCGTCTGACAGCACCCTCTGTCGTGGGTGTCGTGTTCATATCCTGTTCGGCATTCATGGTGCAAG
>NTKD01000071.1 GCA_002457275.1 OM182 bacterium MED-G24 | reverse complement strand
GATGTTGGGCTTGACGGAGATCGTCACCCGAGGACTGATTCAGGCCCCGTTACCCACAAGACCTGCGGAACGATAACGACTTACCTTGGCTGCGATCCCAGCGAATGTTGCTATCTTCAAGGATGTATCCAGCGATCGGGCTACCGGTTAACGACGCCGGGCGAGTAACAACGCCTACGATTCACCTCGATCAATACGATTCTGCACAATCTGCAGAAAAGATCGAGTATTCAGCTCCTCTTCTGTGATGCCGGTTACGGCAGCCTCCTCCATTGTCAGTGCGCCACAATTAATCCCGTTAGTGAAGTAGTTCACCAGCCCCTGGCCTGTGGCCGCGTCATCAAAGGTATTCCCGGACAAGGACGCCTGGGCAGCCTTGTTAATGAACGTCGTCAGCCGCATCGTTGACTCCTCGAGCCCCGTCAGGAAGAAGTAATAGACTGCGGCATAGCGTACCGGGATCTGGGCTGGATTCAGATCCCAGCCCTGGTACAAGCCGAGTTGCAGCGAGTGCAAAATATTGTCGAAGTGAACACGCCAGGCATGATGCACAACATCACTGTTCTCCTGCCGTTGTTCCAGCGACAATTCGCCATCCTGGGCCGCTCGATGTGGTGGAATCGGCATCAGGTTTGTAATTCCATCCGAGAGAGAAACATCGGTACCCGTAAGACTGACCTGCATCATCTGGCGCGCAAAGTCCGCGGCCGGATGACGGTGATCCTGATAGGTCGATGCAATATTGCAGGTTGCTGTGTAGTCATAGGTCCCCAGAATCGCGGCAGAGACTCGGCCGTCCCCGGCGTCCACGAGGGCAGGAATCGCGAGCTCTCCGGCAGGCCCAAAGACTGACTGGATCGTCTCGATCATGATTTCGATGCTTATGGTACGCGGAGCGATTCCCAACCTGGCTTCAATGATGTCAAGGCAAGTAGCCAGGACGGATACCTGAGTGGGGCTTGTGACCTTAGGTAGCGTGATGACAAAGTTCGGTGGCAATTGTCCTGCGGTTGTCATCAACGTGGACATGAACAGTTGCAACGTTCGAATTGCGCGGTGTTTGGATTCCTCCGTCAACGACTTGATACGAATCCCCACGAACGGTGGCAGGGTCTCGTTCTGGATGCCGTCTGCCATCGCCTCGGCCGCACTGACGGCGTGACCATCTTCCTCGTCATCCTGACGTGCGCCGTAGCCATCCTCAAAATCGACACGATGATCTTCAATGGCTTCGCTCGCGAGTTTGTCACCTACGCGGGTAAAGATCTTTTCTGTTATCTCTCGATCACTTGGTGACGGTTGCTCATCTGAACCATACCCGGCGAAACCGAGCGCAGTGGCGAGGTGTTCCGCATCAGGTGCATATTCCGTCAGGTGTCTGGCGGCAAGGCTGGCAAGTTTGCCGGCAGCACCGGGTTTGTAAAGGTTCGCACCACCGTAAACCGTATGAACCGGCTGGCGTGCAAGGGTCAGGCCCGGATAGCAATTATTGAACGTGTCGTTGGCTGTCCTGAGCTCGGACATCAGGTCATTGAGCGCGGCATCATCGATCACACCGGTCTTTTTTGCATCTGTCGTATCTGGCGTCCCATCGGTCATACCTGTTCCCTATCCATTGAACCAATCACGTTGACGGACTTCCAGATTACCTGGGCCCAGCTGGAGTGTAAGGTGACGTCGTTCAAGCGGCAATCACTCGTCCGTTGCGCGCAGAGGTGGGATGCGAGTTCGCGACAATCCTGCTATGTTGCGCCGCCATGGCAAAATCATCCGATCAACCTGACGTCAACGCGGTCAGCAGCTACTTCGAATCACTGCAATCTGAGATCTGTGACGCGCTCGCCGCCGTTGACGGACAACCATTTTCTTCCGAAGAGATCCCTGGGCCCCAGGGTGGACACGCCCGGCCAAGGGTGCACCCCGGTGGTAAAGTCTTCGAAAAAGGCGCTGTGCAGTTTACCCACAGTCGTGGTGATGCCTTGCCTTCGGCAGCCAGTGAACGAAATCCCGAACTCGCCGGTCAGGGCTTCGAAGCCTGTTCAATCTCGATGATCATGCACCCCCGCAACCCCTATGTACCCGTGTTCCACGCGAACCTGAGATTCTTCGTCGTTAGTTCAGAAAGATGGCACTTCGGGGGCGGATTTGATCTGACACCCTGCTACCCGTCTGATGAAGACATTCTTCACTGGCACGAGATGGCCAAAGAGGCCTGTTCCCCATTTGGCGAGGACCTATATTCGCGTTTCAAGAACAGCTGCGACGAGTACTTCTTTTTGCCACACCGGAACGAGACCCGGGGTGTGGGTGGTTTGTTCTTCGACGATTGGACAGAAGGTGGATTTGAGAGCAGCTTCGCGTTGACCAGGTCGATCGGTGACCACATCCTTCCCGCTTACATGCCCATCCTTATAAGGCGCATGGATCACGATTGGGGAGATCGCGAAGAATCCTTCCTGCTATATCGTCGAGGCCGCTATGCCGAATTCAATCTCGCAATTGACAGAGGTACACGTTACGGACTGCAATCGGGCAGACGGATCGAATCTGTTCTTGCGTCCCTGCCACCGCGAGTACACTGGCACTACAACTGGCAGCCGGAGTCAGGAAGCCCGGAGGAACGCCTGACCAGCTATTACCTGAAACCCAAAGACTGGATCAGCCTTTTGGCTCCCGGGTCGTGAAATGTCCATCATCACAATGATCTTGCGCGGTCACAAATCGTAAGATCAAAAAAAGAGGGTAGAAATGGAGTTATCGGTTGGCAACACCTGAAATCGACAGCAAGCTTCCCAATGTCGGGACGACCATCTTTACGGTAATGTCGAAAATGGCGCAGGACTTTGACGCCATTAACCTGTCACAGGGGTTTCCGGATTACCAGGTTCCAAAAGGTCTGCTCGATGCAATGCAGAAGTACCTTCATGGAAACTATAACCAATACCCTCCAATGGCAGGTGTCCCCTATCTACGCGAACAGATCGCCGCAAAAACCGCGAAGCTGTATGGCGCCACGATTGATGTTGAGAACGAAATCACCGTCACCTCGGGCGCTACAGAGGCCCTGTTTGTCGCGATCCAGACTGTGGTACGCCCAGGGGACGAGGTCATCGTCCTCGACCCATGTTATGACTCCTATGAACCCGGGATCACACTGGCGGGCGGACGCACCATCCACCTTCCGCTGAACTCGGCCTTCGGCCTTGACGCGCAGCGACTGAGTGACACCATCAACGACAGAACCCGGCTGATCATGCTCAATACGCCACACAATCCCAGTGGTTCCATTCTGACACGAGAGGAACTGAATACCGTCAGTAGCCTCATCAAGGACCGGGACGTGTTCATAATCTCCGATGAAGTCTATGAGCACATGGTCTACGACAACGGGCAGCACGATAGTCTTGTTGGGATACCCGACCTACGAGACCGCACATTCGTAGTCTCATCCTTCGGCAAGACCTATCACGCCACCGGCTGGAAAGTTGCTTATTGTGTTGCCCCACCCGCACTAACCGCAGAATTTCGAAAAATTCACCAATTTGTGACGTTTACCACGCATACGCCGACACAGTGGGCATTGGCAGACTACATGGAGCACCATCCAGAGCACTTCGAGGAACTACCTCGATTCTACGAACAGAAAAGAGACCTGTTTTTAAGCGCAATGTCGGAGTCCCGTTTCCAGATGCGCCCAAGTGCAGGAACGTACTTCCAACTGGCAGACTACAGTGCGCTGTCGTCAGATACTGATCAATCCTTTGTAGAGTATATGACTAAAGAAGTCGGCGTCGCCGCCATACCGGTCTCGGTGTTCTATGAACAACCACCCGATCAACGCATTGTTCGATTCTGCTTCTGCAAACACGATGAAACGCTCGTGCGCGCCGCAGAACGGCTTAGCGAGCTTTAGAATCCAGCCGCCTGGAACGCATGCCACCCGTACCGGATCGCAAACGATGCATAAAGACCAACTCGCCATCACCCTGGTTCAGACGGAGCTCGTCTGGGAAAACCCGGAGGCCAATCGTGACCACATGACCCGTCGGTTGTCGGATCTTCCAGAGACCGATCTGGTGGTGCTGCCGGAAATGTGGTCCACCGGTTTTTCCATGGCATCAGAACGTCTAGCGGAACCCATGGCGGGGTCAACCATCGCTTGGATGAAAGCCACGGCGGGTAACCTTGAGGTGCCCATCGCGGGTAGCGTCATCATCGAGGATCAAGGGAGACATTTTAACCGGTTCTGTCTCGCCCTCCCCAATGGTGATATCCAGCATTACGACAAGCGACATCTGTTTCGGATGGCTGGCGAGCACAAACACTATGCAGCCGGACACTCGCGTCCGGTTTTCGAACTCCACGGTTATCGACTGCTTCCCCAGGTCTGTTACGACCTGCGTTTTCCCGTGTTCATGCGCAACCGGAACCACCACAGGTCTGTCGATCACGAGGAAAGTTATGACCTAATGCTGGTCGTCGCCAATTGGCCAGCAAGACGAAGACACCACTGGCGCACGTTGTTACAGGCAAGAGCGATCGAAAATCAGTGTTACGTGGTGGGCGTCAATCGCATCGGCATCGATGGGAATGACGTCGAGTACTGTGGCGACTCGATCGTCGCGGACTTCGAAGGTATGTTACTGGCAGATTTGCGTGAAGAGGATGCTGTGCATCGCGTGGTCATCAATCGCGAGGATCTGGTCAACTACCGCAACGGATTCCCCGCGTGGAAAGACGCGGACGAATTCGATCTGACCATCGAGGGAGATCCGGACTAATCCGGTGAACCAAGCCCCCACGGGATACCCCAACTGAGTCCGGACAACGTATCTTCCTTGGGCCGGTATTCACAGCCGACCCACCCCTCGTACCCGAGATCATCCAACACCTGGAAGAGATGAGCCATGTTGACCTCCCCGTACTGTGGTTCATGTCGTCCCGGCAAACTCGAAAACTGAACGTGACTGATAATATCCATGTGTTTCTGTAGCCCTGCTGCCAGATTCCCCTGCATGATCTGCAAATGATAAAAGTCGTATTGAAGACGCACGTTGGGTCGGTTGATCGATGCAATCACCTCGCTGACCAGGCCAGTTGTCTGGATCAGGTAACCAGGAACATCCTGGTTATTGAGAGGCTCCAGCAACAATTCAATACCCGCCTTCGCGGCCTCGTCAGCAGACAGGGTCAGGTTATGCTGGAATGTGTGAAGGCAAGCAGCGGGTTCAACACCCGTGGGCACAACGCCAGCCATCACGTGAATCATCGGAACGTCGCAAGCGCTGGCATATGTCAGCGCCTGATCGAAGCAGTCGCGAAATTCAGATTCGCGACCCGGAATTGCCGCAAGCCCCCGATCGCCCTTTGCCGGATCGCCCATTGGCGTATTCAGCAGAATCCACTGAAGCTCGTGTTCCTCAAGACAACGGCTCAGCACATCCGGTGTCAGCGTGTAGGGTTGCAGAATTTCGACCGCTTTGAATCCTGCATCGGAAGCCGCCTTGAATCGATCCTGCAGATCAAACTCCGGAAACATCATCGTCAGATTGGCGGCAAATCTGGGCATCCTCGTCCTCCTAGTCTTTGGGTTCGAAAGTACTCGTTATCGTTCTGCAGAGAGTTCGTCGACTTCAGATCGTGACAATGGTCACAGATGGAAGATTGAGGCCCGGCTCGTCGTGGAACCCACGTACCAGTAAAACGACTTCGCCGGTGGTCGCCAGCGACAATGCCCCGGCGACCTGCCGCGCCAGTTCATTCGGGTTTTCGACGCCCGCAGCGGACTGAATCACAGGGATCACGCCCCACATAAGAGACATACGGCGAAAGACCCGGTCGCTGCTTGTAATGGCGATGATAGGCGCCGCAGGTCGAGCGTTGCTGACAGTGACAGCCGAAATGCCCGTCTGGGAGATCACGACGATCCCGCGGGCAGCAAGCGCCTTCGACATGTGTGAGGTTGCATCGGCGACAACCGTCGCCAACACACCTGAGTCCTGGTGTTCAACAAGACGTCCCCACATGCCCTGTCGATTCAGATGTGCTTCGATCTGCCTGGCGATGCGATCCATCGTGGCTGCTGTTTCGACCGGATGGATACCCACCGCTGTTTCACCTGACAGCATCACCGCATCTGCGCCACTGCTGACCGCATAGGTGACGTCTGTCACTTCTGCGCGCGTCGGCCTGGCACTCACAATCATCGATTCAAGCATCTGAGTAGCAACGATGACAGGTTTGTTGTTTCTTCGCGCAAGTTGGATCAACTCATCCTGAGCCAGCGGTACCTCTTCGGGCGCAAGTTCTACACCCAGATCCCCCCTCGCCACCATGATACCGTCACTGGCAGTAATAATCGCTTCCGCGTTTTCCAGGGCTTCGGGTTTCTCAATCTTGGCGATCAGAGACGGCGAATGCTCCGCCCCTTTGACAAGTTCTCGCAACACATTCATGTCGTCAGCGTTTCGTACAAAAGACATGGCGATGAAATCGACGCCCAGCTCGAGGGCAAACTGTGCATCCATCCGGTCTTTATCGGTCAGTGACGGGGCTGACACGTTCACACCAGGCAGGTTGATCCCCTTGTGATCTGACAACGTTCCTCCATGAACCACGTCACACCGAATATCCTGAGCGTCTACCGCTACGACGCGCAGCTCAATCAAACCATCTGCGATGAGGATGCGATCCCCGGACGTGACGTCATTATGTAGATCCGGATACTGTGAAGGAATCACGCCCGCCTGTCCGTCCACCTCACGGGTCGTGACGGTCACCGTTTTACCGTTGATCAACTCGATGGGTCCTGATGGAAACCGACCTGTCCGGATCTTCGGGCCGCAGAGATCGGCTAATACCGCGACCGGCTGGCCGCTCGCTTCCGATATCTCATGGATATGCTCAAACACGCTGCGGTGAGTCGTATGTTCACCATGTGACATGTTAAGGCGAAAGACGTTGACGCCCACCTCAACAAGCGATCTGATCGTTTCTCGCGAATCCGATGCAGGGCCAATTGTCGCGACGATTTTCGTCCGCCGGTATCTCAAATGATCTACATGGGTGACAATCGCCATGGAACGGGGGCTTACCGGCAAAATGGGAAGTTTGCCACAATTCCGTTCACGCTCCCAAAACAGATGACTGCCACGCTTTTGCCACGATTGGTCAGTCCATTTCGCATATAATGCCCGTCGCGCCAACTACAGAGACGGGTCCCAGGGTTGCTATATTTTCTCGGAGAGCTCCTCGCCGACTATGCCGGTCCAATCCGGTTACTAACTTCCTATGTGTTTCTCGCCGGTCTCGGTACGGCAGTCGCCGCGGCGCTGACATGGATGCTACTTCCCAGGCTCTGGCATTTGCTGCCAACCGATAAGGGGCGTGAGTTCGCGTTTGAGGCGGAGCGCAGCATTGGTAAACCCGTCAGTGCTGGACTGATATTCATCCCGATCTTTGTGATCACCAGCGTGGTGGTGGTTCCCTTTGACCTAATGTTCATTGAGATCATGTTCTGCGTCTTGCTTGCAATGCTCGTGGGCTACCTGGACGATCGGTCGGTGGCGGGCTGGAGCGAATATCAACTCGGTGCGGTGGATCTGGCCCTGGCGTTTATGACCAGCATCGTTGTGTGTCAACTTGAACCCTTCACTGTCTGGCTACCGCTCTATAAGGATCCGATTGTCGTTGCTCCCTGGCTCTTCATCCTTGGTGCAACGCCATTGATCTGGCTGTCCATCAATGCCACGAATTGCACGGACGGCGTCGATGGATTGTCAGCCAGTCTTTCCGGTGTCGGTATCCTTTTTCTTGGGATGATCCTCTATATGATCCTCGGCCACGCAGAAATCGCTGAGTACCTGTTGGTACCCCACTATCCCCAGGGCGCAGACTGGGCGATCATGGCCTTCATCATGATGGGGTGCCTCACAGGGTATCTCTGGCACAACAGCTATCCGAGCGCGGTGCTGATGGGAGATGCCGGTTCACGTCCCATCGGTCTGTTGCTCGGGGTTCTCGTGCTCGCCTGTGGAAATCCTTTTCTCATTCTTGTTGTCGCATTCGTCGTGCTGGTCAACGGCGCTACTGGTTTGATCAAGGTCGCGCTGCTTCGATTCTTCCGGATTGGTATCTTCAGTCAGGTCAGATATCCCCTACACGATCATGTGCGACACAATATGGGTTGGTCGAATACCCAGGTTCTGGTCCGCTTCATGTTGTTGCAACTGGTCGGAACACCCCTGCTGCTGGTCTTGCTCCTCAAGGTTCGCTGATTTCAGTCGCCGGGATATCCGACCGGGACGGTGTCGGAACGACAAATACCGCTGCTGACGGGGATGTTGCCCGTCGCGACGATTGATTCATCTGTGTTATCTGGTCGCGGCACATGAGGATTATGTGAGCTGTGTTTCCCGTACATCGACGGCGGTACCTCGATCAGCGCCTCTGGACGCTACGGGACTGCCTTCTGGTTGTTCAAGATCACAATGCTGCCATACGCCGCATGCCTGATGCTGTATTGGTGGCGAAGCGACGTGCTGCTGTCTCACTAAGGTCGCCGCGACCGGGCCGTGCGGATTGTAGGCCTGATTGGTGCGGGGTTTCTTGTCCTTTACGTGCTCGCCCTGGGTGTCGTCGGTGAGTATTTTCAGCTCAAGCACCGTGTTGGCATCATCGCGTACTTCACGTTCACCTACTGGCGTTACTGTTGTTTGCCCGTAGGTGGTTGAACGTAGTTACCTCCACCAGATGGTGCTGGCTGCCGATATCCCTGCTGACCTTCGCTCTGTTGATCGGCGTGTTGACGGTGTTGTTGGATCTTCTCTGCGACCAATACGACAGGATTGAGGATGTATTCGAGTGGGGGGTTGCACTACTGATTCACCTGACCTTCATCTGCCAGGCCCATCAGCTACGGGTGGATCGGCCATAAAAAGGGGGGGCAACAGGACCCCTGGGTAGCCACACGGAAGGGAATGGATGTGGCTGTGAGTCTGGCACCAGGCGGGTAACCGGTGCCTTCATCGACATCATATAGTCCTCACGTCGTGTGCCACTTTTCACCTGTGAGCAATGCATTACTTTAAAACAATAGGTTATGCACTTTTACGTATCTGCCGAGATGTCACACACATTCTGTGATGTCGCTCACAATGTTAACAAAGTGTTACCCACTGGCAACATTGGTCAGTCTTTGTTAGTCGTCATCTGCATCACGGAGACGCTTGCAGGTGATAAGTGATCAACTATGAGTGGGATTGATCAGGGAAGTGAGTATATGGTCAGCCCACTGACCATCAATTTTCAGAAATGACTCGGCCCGTCCTTCAATTCTGAAACCCAAGCGGTTCAACAGATTGCCACTTTTGGCGTTGTGGGGCATGTAATTCGCCATGATCCGATGTAGCTGCATT
Source organism: OM182 bacterium MED-G24 (assembly GCA_002457275.1). Lineage (GTDB taxonomy): Bacteria > Pseudomonadota > Gammaproteobacteria > Pseudomonadales > Azotimanducaceae > UBA7451. The sequence goes on along the minus strand of NTKD01000071.1, from coordinate 4,584 downwards.
CGGCTGAATACGTGATCGATTGCAACTTCAAGCGCTTCCTGCATGACACCCTGACCCTGCCAAGCTTCTCCCAGTGCGTAACCCAGGTGACACGACTGAAAGGTACCGCGCACAATATTTGTGAAGGAACATACGCCGATGACCAGTTCCTCATCTCTCGGCATCAAAGACAGGCAGAGGCTGATGTCATGATGATATTCCGTTCGCGCTGCCTCAAGCTGAGACTCCCAATAAGGTTTCGAATAATAAACCTCGGTTCGGAGCGGCTCCCAGGGCTTCAGGAATACACGATTATTTTGCCGGAAGGCCAACATCAATTCAGCCTGGTCCGGCGCCAACAAACGAAGCCGTAGACGCGGCGTTACCAACTCGGGATAGCCAAACTTGGACCGTCGGCCAAACATCTCAGGTGTCCCCCAAACGCAACGACGCGTCACCCTCTAACGACGTACAACGTTGCGCTGAAACGTAGAGCCGCCCAGATCCACTCAGTGACAGATCAATCGAGCCGTCAGAGGTCTGGTGGAACGACAGCCAATCCTGGGTACCCATCACATGGTCATCAAGAGAAAAAGAACCATCAACCACAAAGCAATCAATCCTGTGCGAATAGACTGCAGCGTCGTCAGCGACGCCGTGTCCTAGGCTGACCGGGCAGTCTCCCCGCAGCGTACCCGTCAGCAACTCACGGTGGCAGGACTGATCGTAACCCAGCATCGTCCGAACAAAACCAGGTTCGGTCCCATGGTCTTTAAGGACGGAAGTGACCTGAGAGCGCCCTTCATGCTGAAGCAGGCGAACAAACAACAGGCAGCCGGATTGGCTGAAAGGCGCATGGGAAAATCCTTCGGGATTCAACAGGTGGGTTCCAGGTTGATGATCCCCGGTGTGATCGGAAAACACACTGGGAAGCACGAGTATCTCCTCGCCTTTCGGGTGATCATGTTCCTGAAACGATGCGCTTGGATCGAACCGTACCAGTGATGCCACGATACCGTTTTCCACGCCACCTCGGTGGAACAATCGTTTTCTCCAGACACCACGTCGAGGGCTGTGCTCCCAGGAAAGTTCGGTCGTTCTGACATGTTGCGCGTGAGGACTGTCCATATCATTCAAAGGTGTTGAACTGGTCATCTTCCATCAGGTGAACATCTAGGACAGCGCGAAAGTTGTCCATCGCACCGTTCGCAAACGTTTTGTCACGAAGTATCCCCGCATTTTTGATCACAATATTAACGGTGCCAAAAGCCTGTAAGGCGGTATCAATGATTCCTCGTGCTTCCTGTTCGATTGCGACGGACCCGGTGTTCGCCACCGCGACACCTCCGTCGGCGACAACCGATTGAGCAGTGTTTGACGAGCCAGTGCCATCAACAGCAACGCCAAGGTCATTTACAAGGACTCGCGCTCCACCCCGCGCAAACTCGAGCGCATGGGACCGACCGAGACCCCGACCGGCACCCGTGACAATCACCACCTTTCCGTCCAAATCTCTATTCACGCAAGCGATCCATACGGCACCTGATCTATTCTCTCCGTGTTCTCCCGTTTTCCGCAACAACAGCTTCCCGGTTGCCTACCTCGGGCCCTTATAGTTAACGCATTCACCATCTAGACCCGCTGCTCATGAGAATGACATAGTGTACGTTCGTCTGCGGATCATTGAACTCACTGTGATAACAAAACCCGAACTGCTCATATAGCCTGCGCGCACGGCGGTTGAAACTGGCTACAGTGAGCCTGATCTGGCTGGGTGACCACACCGTTGTCCCGTGGGTCAATACGGCCGAGAAGAACGCACTTCCCTGCCCCTGGCCAGTCAGCTCCGGTCGCATCCCCAGACCAATATCCAGCGCGCCCTGTGTATAGTCGCCACCCGGCACCTGCCCATCGATACCATACGAACAGAAGCCGATCAGCGCTTCTTCAGATAGAACGACATGAAACGCGAGTTCGGGTTTCAGAAACTCCCGCGTGTAGGTCGCTACGTCGGGGTGTGGTGGTGGATCGTAAAAATCGTATGGTGGTGTATACCGCCAACTCAGTATGTCAGGTACATCATTGGCTCGAATCTTCACGACAGACAAGGATTGTTTTTTTACCGATGTCACATAGCGACCTGCTGGCTCTTTCTGGCAGCCTACTTGTCAGAGAAAACCAGCGCAAACCCTGCCTACGGATCAGAGAAGTCAAAAGAGCCCAGGCTGCGGGCCGTTAACCCTGAATCGAGTGCAGTCGAGACCCCACCGCTCGTCGTTCCTGAAGCCAAGACGTTGACTCGTCAATTCAAAACGTTGTCTTAGCAGATCAGCAAAATGACCACTACCGCGCATACGGGAGTGGAAGCCGGACGCATAGTCTCGACCTTCCCGACTCTGGTGAACGATAACCATGACATGATTCGCGCGGTCCGGGTAATGCTCAAGGAGCCAGGTCTTGAACAACGGCCAACCTCTAGTGGCAAACGTAGCATGATGTAACCCGACGCCCTGGTGCCTGCATCTTTTGCAGCATGCAGAATATCTTCGAGTTCGTGATCGTTGATCTTTGGAATCATGGGTGCCGCCATCACAGTCACGGGGATACCGGCCGTCGCAAGAGATTGGATGGTCGACAGACGGGCACGCCCCGATGCGGCACGGGGTTCAAGTACCCGTTCCAACGAAGCATCCAGGGTGGTGACACTGACGGCCACGGAGCAAAGACGTTGGCTGGCCAGTTCAGCAAGCAGGTCGATATCGCGTTCGATGAGCGTACTCTTCGTGATCAGAGAGACGGGCTGCTGATGGTCCCGGAGAACTTAAAGCAGTTGCCTCGTGTGCTGGAACCTCGCTTCCGCCGGTTAATAGGGATCAGTGTTGGTACCGATCGTAATCACCCGGCATTGGTAGGTAGGTTTTGAAAGCGCCTGTCGAAGAAGATCCGCAGCGTTGTGCTTGATGACAATCTCGGTCTCAAAATCCAGGCCAGGAGAAAAGTCCTAGTACGCATGGGTTGGTCGTGCATAACAGTAGATGCACCCATGTTCACATCCTCGATAGGGGTTGATGGATTGATCGAAAGGAATGTCTGGTGACTGATTGCGACTAATGATGGAACGTGCCCGTTCGTCATGGTAGTGGGTCTGGGGAAAGCGGTCGGTGCCGGGGTCTTCGTCTGTATCTGTATCCGTGCTGGTGACCCTGGTGTAGTTTTTCTTCATCTCGTCGTCTGTGGGGACGGTGTGCGTGGACGCATAGCGATTGGCTGGATTGAATGCCGTGCCTCTGCCCGGAACCGCCATTGAGATATGCCTGCCGGTACTGGCACCCAGAGTGTCGATCAGATTACCTGCGAGCCGATCGGCTAATGGGTCGTCCGCTGTTTGCCTGATCTGTTCTGTTTGCTGGTTCGCAGTAAGAGGCGCGAACGAATTCCGTTGGTCGCGTTGTTTGTCGCCACCAGGCATTGTGCCCTTGCGATCTGGTCCGTCAGCGTTGTGAGTTTTGATGCGAGTACCCGCGATGGGAATTCAGGAATCAGGGATACTGCCTATACATACATTATCCCTTATGGTATTCCCAGACCTGGTCATGACCATCGTTTTAGCTGATCAGAAGACGTTCGATTCAATACCGGCAGACATATACATGCCGAGATCGTGACAGACAGATATCTGGGCACTCGTTGGTGCTCTCACAACAATGACAGGATCGTGAACCCGTTTAAGGGAAAAACCCTTTGCAATGCGTTCGATGGCACGTACGGCACCGGAACCATCGTTGCCTGCGCTGATGAAACAGGCATAGGGCATACCCTCAACGCGGCCTTCCAATGGGTAGTATACTCGATCCAGGAAGTCTTTCATCGCACCCGACATGTAACCGAAATTCTCCGGTGTACCCAAAAGAAGCGCGTCTGCCGTCAGCATGTCATCCACAGTCGCTTCCCTGGCCAGCTTCGCGGTGACTTCAGTACCCAGATCCGGGTGATTCGCGCCAGCAATCACCGCGTTGGCCATACGCGCGCAGGTCCCGGTCTGGCTGTGGTACACAATCAGCAGCCGGGTCATGTCGGCCTAAACAACTGGAGCGTATTGCTAGAGACGAACCGATAGTGCGGTACCGCGAGATTCATCGGCGCGACGGCGTCTTTCAATACGCGCCCTGCCCGATCGAACCGGCTGCGGTGACATGGACAATAGAATCCTTGTTCATCCGGTTTGACCTCGCAGCCCAGGTGAGTGCAATTCGCGTAGGCAACAAAAATATCCTGACGCATGGCGCGTTGTGAATTCAGCACGTAGGAGGGTTGTGCCGATGCAACCGACTCCGGGTCCTTCAACGGCTCGTCAACGGTGCCGCTCACCGCTGGTACAGCGTTTCTTCTGATAAGGACGTGGCGGCCCATCCAGAGGACGTATTTTGTCTCATCAATCCCGATGTCAGCAATGGATACCTCCAGAACCTGGGACCGGGACGGGAAGAGCACTCGAATAAAAGGGTAAGACACTACGAACGCTCCTGCACCAAAGAGCCCCTGTACAAGGCGTTTCAAAAGCATCCGCCTTCTCGGAACACCGGCTTCCTCAATGGGGCCCATAGT
>NTKD01000070.1 GCA_002457275.1 OM182 bacterium MED-G24 | reverse complement strand
CAGGTTCGCTGATCAGTTCACAGTTTCCGGGACGGGAACAGTGGTTGGGTGAATTTGCACAATCAATGGGACGCAGTTCAAAACTGGCGACCATTGAGGAAATCGAACGCCTGTGGACAGAGATTCAGCAGGAAATGACGGAATCCGGCAAGGTGGTTCGATTCAATACCGAGGTCACGGCGGTAGATGGACAAAAAACCCAAAGGGAAATCGTGCGAATTGGTGCCTGGAACCTTGTTTCCGACGGCGAGTACGTGTCATACGACATTGAAAATGACATTGTCAAAGAACTGCCACGTCAGCCTGCAGGTCGGTTCGTCAGCTCTGCGGCGTCTCTTGAAGGTGCAAGCTCCGGCTTTGTTCCATTCGGTGTTGACCCGACGCGTGGTCAGCTGTTGGCACTGCAGGTCGAGATACCCACGATTGAAGAACGTGTTCATCAGGGTGGTACGACTGGCTATGTCATCCTGAGTCTGGGTGTCATTGCCTTGCTGCTGACGCTCGAGCGCCTGGTCAGACTGGGTCTCATGAGCGCGCAGGTCAGCGGGCAGATCAAGAACAGCGATACACCGGGCAATAATCCTCTCGGTCGCATTCTTGCCGTTTACCACAACAACAAGGATGTATCGGCTGAAAATCTGATGCTGCATCTGGATGAGCAAATGCTGAAGGAACGGCCGAAGATCAATCGGAATATTGCGTTCATCAAAATCATCTCGATGGTGGCACCCCTGCTGGGCCTGCTGGGAACAGTGACGGGGATGATCATCACGTTCCAGGCGATAACCCTGTTCGGTACCGGCGATCCCAAAACGATGGCGGGTGGTATCTCCCAGGCGTTGATGACAACTGTGCTCGGCCTGGTTGTCGCAATCCCGACCGTCCTGTTGCATAGCATCGTTCATTCGCGAGCCCAATCAATCCAGCATGTTCTTGAGGAACAAAGTGCAGGAATGATTGCCGAACACGTAGAAGGTGGGAAGGCAGCGTAGTTCCACATGGAAAACATACTTGTTGCGATAAGAACCTACTTTGAGGCCGGCGGCGATGTCCTCTGGCTGATCGCAGCGGCTACTTTTGTAATGTGGCTGGTGATCTTTGAGCGTTTTCTTTTTCTGTTCACGGAACATAAAAAGGATGTTGCGCAGGTTCTGGTTTACTGGAACAACCGATCCGAACGGCAGTCCTGGACTGCTGAGGCGATCAGCGAGCGACTGATCTCAGAGGTCAACGCGAAACTGAACACGAACATGGCCATGATCAAGACACTGATTTCATTGTTGCCTCTGCTTGGTTTGCTGGGCACCGTGACAGGTATGATTCAGGTCTTTGAAGCAATGAATCATACTGGTGGCAATGCGCGTTCGATGGCTGCGGGGGTGTCGGCAGCAACGATTCCGACTATGTCCGGCATGGTTGCGACGCTGTCGGGTGTCTTCGCCAATACGTTCCTGATGTCGAAGATTTCCGATGAGGAAGAGTACATCAAGGACAACCTATCCACTGATTATTAGTCTACTGATTATTAGACAGGCATCGAGATGGCGAGACGGGTATCACAGGATTCTGAAGACAAGGTTGCGGACTTGACGCCCATGCTGGACGTTGTGTTCATTATGCTGATCTTCTTCATCGTGACTGCGACGTTTATCAAAGAAACCGGCGTCGAAATTGATCGGCCGGATACGGAAACCGCTGAACTCAAGAAGAAGGTGTCACTCCTGGTGGGCGTTGCACCGGATAGCCAGATCTGGATCGACAAGAAGAAGGTCGATGTCCAAAACGTCAGGCCCATGATGGAACGTCTGCATGCGGAGAATCCCCTGGGTGGACTGGTGATCAAGGCTGACAGCGAGTCGAAGGTTGAGAAAGTGCTGGCAGTGATGGATGCCGCAAGGAACATCGGTATCGTGAAAGTGGCGATCGCTTCGGAGGATGCACAATGATTGCAGTCCGACTCGGTGCCTCAGCGGTTGTTGGGGTCTTTGTTACTCTGGCACTGTTCTATCTGATGCAGTATCTGATTGCTTCGAGTGGTAGCGCACTCACTGACGAAAGTGATATTCGCCTGGTCGACTTTGTGCGGGTCAAACAGGACCAGGAAGTACAGGCGAAACAACGGAAACCCAAGAAGCCACCACCCCCCGATGAGCCGCCTCCTGACGTTCCCCCACAACAGTTTGATGTGAACATTGATACCAATGCTTTTTCCATGGCGGGACTTGATGCGGGTGCAGGACTGAATACCGGCGGTGGTATCGGCATGGGAGATGGTGAGTACCTCCCGATTGTGCAGGTGCAGCCACAATACCCGCAGCGGGCACTCGCGCGAGGTCTTCAGGGATGGGTCGTGCTGGAGTTTACTGTGACCGAGACGGGTAGCGTTTCTGACCCGGTGGTGGTCGCCAACTGTGCGTTTGTAAAAACACCACGATCAGATGAGGAATGTGAAGACAGTCCCAACAGTGTCTTTGATAGAGCTGCTGAAAGGGCCGTCCTGAAGTTCAAGTACAAACCGAAGGTTGAAGACGGTGTACCCGCCGCGACGACGGAAGTACCCTTTCGACTGAGATTCCAGATGGCGGACGAAAGATAATCGCCGAACACCTCATAAACCCTGCCATATTGAGCGGACATGGGAGATTAACCATGAGAAAACTGGTCAGAAACACCGCAATCGCCTTGTTCCTGGTGGTGGCCGCAACCCATCCGACGTCGCCCGTGGTCCCACAAGCGAGCGCCGCTAAAGAAAAGGAACAGGACAAACGGCGGGTGATGCCCGTGACAGAGGTAATTAATCGACGTCTGATGGAAGCGCGAGTCCTGATCGATCCGGCGTCCGAGCTGGAAGAGGGTGAGGACGAGTCCCTGTTGCCTGATCCGGACCCAAGGGGTGCGATAGAACTCCTGAACAGGATCAAGGATCGCAAATCCCTTAATCCTTCTGAACGGGCAAATGTCCACTATCTGCTCGCGTTTGCCTACTACTCGCTCGAGGACATTCCAAACGCGGTGAAGTCCTACGAAATGATTCTGGCGCAGTCACCCGGCATCAAGATCAGGTTCGAATTGACCGTTCTGCGCTCGCTCTACCAGATTCAGATGGCCGAAGAGAACTTTCGTGAAGCCCTGGACTACATGGATCGATGGGAAACGCTGAACCTGGCACCTGACCTTAATCTGCAGTTCGCGCGTTCCAACGCCTGGTTCCAGCTGAAGAACTACCGCGAATCGCTCAAGTACGCATTGTTGCTGGAAGAGATGGCCATCGAACAGGGCAAGCCTGTCAAAGAGCTCTGGTGGTATGTGCAGGTGCTTGACTACACGGAACTCAAAGACATCGATAACGTGATCAAGGTCCTTGAGAAACTGATCGTGCACTATCCGAAGAAGCGTTACTGGATGCACCTTGCCGCCATGTACTCGGAGAAGGAGATGGAAAGTCAGGCACTGTCGACGTACTACGCTGCCTACACTCAGGGCCTCCTGGAGAAGGAGTCTGAGTACGTCATGCTGGCTCAACGGCTCCTGTCTGCTGAGGTACCATTTGAAGCGTCACAGATCCTTGATGAAGGCTTCAAGGAGGAAATCATTGAAGAGAACGAAAAGAACATCAAGCTTCTTGCCATGGCCTACACGATGGCTCAGGAACATACCAAGGCCATTGATGCATGGAGCGACGCCACACGTTTCGCAGAGGATGGCATGATTTTCTATCGTCTAGCACATGCGTTGCAGAGTGAAGACAGGCACCGTGAAGCGGTCAAAGCCTACGACGATGCATTGGACGCGGGTGGTATGGACGATGAGTCGGAGATTCATTTCTGGAAAGGCAACTCCCTGCTTCAGCTCAACGACTATGACGCCGCAATTGCAGCATTCCGGGAGTCCCGAAAAGGTGACAACAGGACGCGGCGTCGCACGGCGGATCAGTACATCAAGTACATTCGCAGTGAAAAGCAGAGAATCGCTGCACTTGAGGAAATGACCGCGGGACTCTAAACCTCCCGCGTGGTGAGTGTGCTGGCGTGTCACGCCAAGCGCTAGGTTCTGATTCTTTGCCACAGCAGCCGCATTAGCGGACTCGTCAACACCGCAACCGTAATAACGGTCAGCGACATGGTCAATGGGCGATCCCAGAGAAAACTCCAGCTGCCGTCAGAGAGCGTCATCGCTCGCCTCAGGTTATCTTCTAGCATGCCACCCAGTATAAACCCCAGCAGCAAGGGGGCCATTGGGAAGTTTAGTTTTCTCAAGAACACCGCAATACACGCGATGATCACCATGAGCTGTATATCGAACGTGTTGAAGGAGACGAGGTAGACCCCCATCGTTGAGAAAAACACAATGATGGGCACCAGGTAGTTCCTGGGAATGGTTAGCAGGCGGGCGATCCATGGAATCAGTGGCAGATTCAGGACAAGAAGAAATACATTCCCTACGTACATCGACACAATGACTGCCCAGAATACCTCCGGCTCATCAATGAACAGGCGAGGTCCTGGCTGAATCCCGTAGGCGATCAATGCGCCCAGTAACACCGCTGTTGTGCCGGAGCCAGGAATACCCAATGTGAGCAACGGCACGAACGAACCTGTACAGGCGGCATTGTTGGCGGATTCCGGTGCCGCAAGACCACGAATGTTGCCTTCTCCAAAAGGCTTGTTGACGAGGTCTGATTCCGAGCTTGCGGTGTTGTGGTGGCTAGATGGGGCCAGCCTTCTTTCCGCGCCATAAGCCAGAAATGAAGCGATGGTAGCACCGGCTCCTGGCAGGGTGCCGATCAGGAAGCCGAGGACAGACGATCTGCCTACGACCGGTGCGAGTTCAGCGGCTTCGCAGCGCGACACCGCCATGTTTGTGGTTCGAAGTCGTGACTGCAGATCAAACATGTCCGCATTTTTGCCTGGAAGCGCCATCATGATCGCCTCGGACAGCGCAAATGTGCCCATCGCGAGGACCAGGAAACTGATGCCATCGATCAGATCACTTCGCCCGAATGTGAACCTTTGCACGCCAGCGGTGAGATCAGTACCGACAGTTGCCAGCATCAGTCCTAGGCACGTCATCACCAACGCTTTCAGATACTCACCACGAGATGCAAACGCTGACACGAGGGTGAGACCGAGCAGCATCAACAGGAAATAGTCTGCAGACTGAAACCCGAGTGCGATATCGGATAGCCAGGGTGCTGACAGAACCAGAAACAGCGCAGCCAGCGTTCCACCGACGAATGATGAATAGGCAGCGATGGCAAGTGCTTTACCGGCAAACCCGGATCGGGCCAGGGGATAGCCGTCAAATGCCGTTGCGACCGTGCCTGCAACCCCCGGCGCGTTGATCAGGATTGAAGATGTTGAACCCCCAAAGATCGCACCGTAGTAGACACCTGCCAGTAGAATCATTCCGCTTGCCGGGTCGAATCCATAGGTCACCGGGATCATCAGGGCAATGGCTGAGATCGGACCCAGGCCGGGCAGCATGCCGATGAGAGTACCAATCGCACAACCCGACAGGACGAGTAGCAGATTTTCAGGAACCAAGACGGTGTTCAGACCGATCAGTAGCCCTTCGATCACGCGGAGGCTCCATTCATCATCGACCCGAAGTACCCGGGATCGAGATAAATGCCGAGAGAGGAAATCAACCATTGGAAAGCGAAGGGCAGGGCCACCGCCACCAGTATCATTCGGATCCACCTCCGTTCGCCCATGGTGAGGAACGATAGCCACAGGAACCCACTGGTCGACAACAGAAAGCCTGCCAAAGGAAGCAGCCACGCATAACAGAAGATCAGCGAGATCAGTAGGAGTGGTCCATAGGCGAAATTGGGACGTTCCTCATCGGCACCGGTCTCTTCCTGCGCTGCGATGCGAGTTGCGGGCGTAGCCTGGCTGACTAGTAGCGTCAGTCCTATCGCGACTCCGAAAATTGCGATCAGCGTTGGCAGAGACCTCGCGTTGAACACTTCGGTCTCGGAAAAGAAATCCAGTGGAATCTGCTGTGCAAAGTAACCATATGCCGCCGATAGCAGAATGAAAACGAACCCGGACAGCCGATCTGAAGTTATATATTTCAATGGTTTATGTGCTAAAACTCATATCATTTATACACATGGTGGCTCGAGTATGGCCTAACGCAGGAAACCCAGGTCACGCATAAGTTTGCCAATATCTCTTTCCTGTTCTACTAGGAATGCCGTGAACTCCGGACCTTCGTGATAAAGCCGGGTCCACTGATTACGGACGCGGACTTTTTCAAAGGCTTCGGTCGATACTACATCTCGCAATGTATCGCGCATATCCCTGTATCTATCCGGTGATAATCCTGGCGCCGCGAAGAATCCTCGCCAGTTGGCAAACTCAACGGGAAAACCCTGTTCCGTCAAGGTCGGTAGTTCAGGAGCATCCTGAAGACGCTCTGATGCGGTGATCGCGATAATCCTGATTTCGCCCTGGCGAGCCATGTCGATGGCCTCAGAAAGTCCGGTTGATAGAAGTTGCGTCTCGCCTGTGAGCAGGCCAGCCATCGCTTTGCCACCACCGTCGTAGGCGACATAGACAGTTCGACGCGGATTGATGTTGGCGTGTGCCACCGCCTTGGCAAATACAAAGTGGTCGGTGCTTCCTTTGACAGAACCACCGGCCACCTTCACAGATCGCGGGTTCTCCCGAATACGTTCGACCACGTCTGAAAAATCACGGATGTCTGAATCACTGCGGACTGCAAAACAGCCATAGTCCGCGATCACGGAAGCAATCGGCTCAAGGTCGCGAAAGCTCTGGGGAAATATGCCCTGTAGCGATCGAACCACCATGGGCGTCGAGCTGATCATTAGAGTGAATGGCTGGCGGTCGGCAGTTTCTATCAGTTTAGCGATCGCGCGACCGCCACCCCCACCGGACAGGTTCTCAAATGATACGTCAGCGACCAGCCCTGATTTCAGAAGCGCCTCACCGGTACCTCGAGCCGTCCCATCCCAGCCGCCGCCCGGACCTGCGGGAATCAGAAAGTGTACACGCGCTAGAAGATCTGCCTGCGCCAGAGGGGGAAGAACGATAAGTACCGTGAGCACGGCGAGCATCAACCGATGCAGGCCGTTCCAGAAAGGGCCACCTCCACACATCTCCATCAGGTACCTCATGGATTTCGGATTTCCCCCCACGCCCAATCCAGCCAGGGTAGCAAAGATTCAATATCGACCTCGTTAACCGTACCGCCACCCCAGATGCGCAGACCGGCCGGCGCATCACGATAACCGCCGATATCGTAAGCGACATCGAGTTCTTCCAACAGGCCCGTGATCTGTTTGATGATTCCTTGCTGGTCATCAGCCGACTGGCTCGTGAACCACGGATCCACAATCGCAAGACAGATGGACGTGGAAGAACGTATTGCTGGATCCTTTGCGAGAAAAGACACCCAGTCGGTGTCCTTGACCCATTTCGCCAGACACGCGAGGTTTTCCTGGCTACGCTGAATCAACGCCGGTAGTCCGCCGATACTGTCCGCCCACGATAGCCCGGCCAGATGATCTTCAACCGCGAGCAATGACGGCGTATTGATCGTTGAACCTTCAAAAAGGTCGAGTGAGACCTTGCCGGATTTGGCCAACCGAAAGATTTTTGGAAGTGGCCAGGGTGGCGTGTAGCGCTCAAGGCGCTCAATGGCCCGGGGCGATAGTGCGAGCATGCCATGTGCCGCTTCTCCGCCAAGTGCCTTTTGCCATGACCAGGTCACCACGTCGAGTTTCTTCCAGTCGATGTCCATCGCAAAAAGGGCGCTCGTCGCATCGCAGAAGGTCAGGCCGTCTCGGTCATCGGCGATCCAGTCTGCGTTTGGAACCCTGACGCCGGAGGTCGTCCCATTCCAGGTGAAAATCACGTCGCGAGAACAATCCACCTGAGACAGATCCGGTAACTCGCCATAATCCGCCTCCATCAGGCGTACATCCTTAATCTTGAGTTGTTTGTTGATGTCGGTGACCCAGCCGCTGCCAAAGCTCTCCCAGGCCAGTACGTCAATGCCGCGTTCACCGAGCATCGTCCACATCGCCATTTCGAAAGCACCGGTATCAGAGGCAGGTACGATGCCGATCAAGTAGTCGTCTGGTACTCCCAGAATCCGGCGACTCCCATCAATGACCTTTTTGAGACGACCTTTCGCACCCTTCGCCCGGTGGGATCTGCCGAGAGAACTGGTCGACAGATCAGCTGCCGACCATCCTGGGTATTTGGACGTCGGACCCGAAGAAAAACAGGGGTTTTGAGGTTTGGCGGAGGGCTGTTCCATACTGAAAATCGATTGGCTGACGGAAGCAGCGCAATGTGAAGATTCGGTGTGGATAAGTCAAGGCCAGCTCTCGGCAGAACTGTATAATACCGCGCTGAAGCTGGCACTACGGTTGGAACCGTGTCGTTACACCTGGATCACCTCAATATTCGATGTCGCAAACCGGAGTGGCTTGCGGACTTGTACGCCGAACATCTGGCTCTGACCTTCAAGGATCGAATGATCATCAGCTCGGGCCTGATTCTCGTGTTTGTTCAGGGTGAATCTCTTGGTGCCGAAACCCCATTGCCGGGTTTCCGCTGTGAGTCACGTGCTGAGCTGGATCGGCTCGCGGTATTGCTGGGTGAGCCAGTTGTTGATGATGGTGACTATCGCAGCCTGGCCAGCGCTGAACCGGAAGGAAACTGGTTCGAAGTATATTGGGAGTGTTCGTGAACAAGGAATACCAGGTTGCCGGATTCATGGCGGTGACCGCGATGTTTACGCTCGTGGGTTACGAGTTTGTCCGATCAGCTGCCACAGTTCTGTTCAAGAACGCCTACGGTGCTGAAAACCTGCCGCTGGTCATGGCCGCGTTACCCTTTGTGGTTTTCGGTGCTGTCTGGGGATACGGGCGACTGTTGTCCTCGTTGGGACCGCGTCGAACGCTGCTACTGACTACGCTGGGCTCCAGTTTGCTGATGTTCTGTTGTTACCTGCTGCTGCTTTCAGAAAATAAGGTGGTGACCCCGGTGCTGTTTCTGATCAAAGAGATCTATATCGTTCTGTTGATCGAGCAGTATTGGAGCTACATCAACTCTTCCGTATCGCCAACAACCTCTCGACGGGTCAATGGGCCTGTCACCGGTATAGCAGGATTCGGGAGTACGATTGGAGGCTTTGGTGTTGGGCTGTCTGCCGCATCGTACGGCACAGAAACGATGGTATTGATTGGTGCGTTGGCGCTGCTTCCGGCTGCATTTCTGGCGGGGTTCACCTATTCCAGGTTCGGTGAACCAGAAGTACCTGCCGATAGTGGTCGCGATCACGGGCACATGGGCTGGCACTGGCTTCGCGAAAACCCGACATTGCTCTACCTGCTGCTGATCGTTCTCTCCACTCAGGTGATGGCCGCCTGCCTTGATTTCAAGTTCCAGGAACTGCTATCGATTGAATACGAAGGCAGGCCTGATGAAGAAACCGCCCTGCAGGGATGGTTCTGGGGTTCTCTCGGCACCGCGGGACTCGTGTTGCAGTTTGTTGTTGCGCCATTGCTCCTGTCCTTTGTCGCGCTTCGATGGATCCATATCATGATGCCGCTGATTCATGTCGGCACTATCACGCTAGCGTTTCTTGAACCCTCCGTCTTCACCGTGGGGTTGGCGCTGTTTGTATTCAAGGCCTTCGACTATTCGCTGTTTCGAGCGGCCAAGGAGGTTCTTTACGTGCCGCTGTCCTACGATGAGCGCTATCGGGCTAAGGAGATCATTGATGTCTTTGGCTATCGTTCAGGAAAAGGTGGTACGTCAGTGCCGATCGCAGCGCTGCAGAGCGGGGGCGTTGCAATGGGCTATTACTACCTGCCGGTGGCCTTCGTGGCTGCCGCTTTCTGGCTGGTGCTGATTTTCCCACTGACGAAACATGCCGCGGCCATAGAAGGCGAGTAGTCCGGCCGTCGTTCGGCGACTGTATGTTTGCGACGCTGGGGCCGATGGTGACCTTGTCCAAGACATGGATGGCCCTGGGTATCGACTGAAGAATGTCCTGGCGAACAACATTGTCTGGGGCGGGTTCCAATAGGGTCGGCTCCTGGGTGTGGCCCATGTCGGAAGTTCCGCAGGGGATTGTGAACCGTCCACACTTTGGGGCATGTGGGTCGCATCAGATTGCCGACGACAGGAGATTGGCCGTTCGGTGCTCGACGGGGCGCGACAAGCCGCCGGGACAGGTCTAAGACTCTCTGTCCTATCGGTTAACCAGCCCGCCATCTAACTCTATCGAAGGTCAGGATTCGACATTGTGGGAAGTGACGCGAGTACCATGATCATGGCATCAGGCGTCAAGCGTGAATCCACCACAACACAGCGCTCAGTGTTAAAACAGACAACGCGGTCGATAACACAACGGCAGTCGCGATCGTGGGCTCGAGTGCGTTATATCGTTGAGCAAACAGGTACACGTTGATACCCGTCGGGCAGGCTGATAACAGCAGTGCAACCTGCAACCAGGTCCTGTTGTCTTCGTCCCAGCCCAGCGTCAAAGCAACCATCAGCACGATCATTGGATGCACCAGGTTCTTGATGATCAATACGGCGGAGATGACGGCAAGACTCCCCTCGATCCTATACCGACTGATCGAAGCACCCATCGAAAACACAGCACAGGGCAGAGCCGCTGCCGACAGGTAATCCACCATAGTTCTGATGGGCGCTTCCACCAAATTCGGTAGCGACAAACCTGCCAGGTTGGCAAGCACACCCATAACGACCGCACTGAAGATTGGATTCTTGAACAGGACCGTGAGTGTTTTGAGTTGTAGATCACTGACAGATCCCGAGGATCTTTCCGCGAACAGTGTCGTTACAAAAAAGAGCAGCGCCGCATGGGTTGAGACAAT
Source organism: OM182 bacterium MED-G24 (assembly GCA_002457275.1). Classification (GTDB taxonomy): domain Bacteria; phylum Pseudomonadota; class Gammaproteobacteria; order Pseudomonadales; family Azotimanducaceae; genus UBA7451. The sequence continues at coordinate 3,193 of NTKD01000070.1, read as the reverse complement.
GATGAACAGCGGGACAATCGCGGCGTCCGGGAGTGCCGCCAGGACCAGGGGAATACCGATCAGAATGACGTTGCTATACGTCCCAGCCATGGAAAAAATGGCAGCGGATGATGAACCTCCGACCATCTTTCGTCCAAACAGGAGGGCCGCAGCAAACAGCGTCAACGTGATGCCGTAGAACACCGCCAGAAATTCCCACGGCACCGTCTCTGGCAGTGCAACGCTGGAGATACGTGTAAACAGCATGACCGGAATCGCGAAATTGAAGGCAAACTCCGCCAGACCATCAATACCCGCATCCGATATCCACTTCAGACGGCCTGCTAAATAGCCCAGCAATATCAGGCCAAACACAGGCGCAATGATCTGGATGACGATGTCGATACCTGACTCCTGGGCCTGGAAGTGATCCAAAATGTCGTCGGACAAACTGGCGAACGAATGATATATAGTCGGCTGCTAAGAGAACACTGAATCAACAATCAGGAGTGGGCGATGGGCGCGACGATCAACAAAAACGGAGTGCTGGCCGGACAGGTCGCCGTGGTGACTGGTGCAAGCAGAGGTATTGGTGAGGCCATTGCCCTTCGGTATGCGATGGAAGGTGCTCGAGTGATCGTCTCTGCCAGAACCGTTGAGGAAGGTGACCACGTCCTTGAAGGTAGCATCAACAGCGTGGTCAAGAAGATCAAGGATGCGGGTGGGGAAGCCCATGCGGTTCGCTGTGATCTTGCGCTTGAGGATCATCGGCGCAACCTGGTGTCCGAAGCGGAATCGACATTTGGTCCGGTCGATATCCTCTGCAACAATGCCGCCGTAACCTACTTTGTCCCCGTTGAGAGTTTCAAGGAAAAACACTACAGGCTCATGATGGAAGTTCAGGTGTACGCTCCATTTCACCTGACTCAGATGGTGTTGCCGGCAATGAAGGAAAAACAAGCGGGCTGGATTCTGAACATCTCCTCGCACGCTGCTCTGCATCCAGCAGCTAATGCAGGTGGGCGCGGTGGAACCGTATATGGTATGTGCAAATCAGCACTCGAGAGGATGACGACTGGACTGGCTTCGGAGGTTTATGGCGAAGGTATTGGTGTCAACGTCATCTCGCCGGGACTGGTTGCGACCCCGGGTGTGATGCACCACAACCTCATCACTGATGACACCCCCGAGGAACGAGTGACGCCCGTGGAGCACATGTCGGAGGCATGCCTTCGGCTGGTTCATGGCGATCACAAAGAGATGACGGGCAAGATCACCTACGCAGCGGATATGCTGCGTGACTATGACCTGACCCCTGCGGATCTAATCTAGCTGAACTGGACGTCCACCGCGTGTACCTGATGACCAATCTGTGATGCGTCAAAAGGGGTCAGTTGGTAGACGTGATAGTTCAGCCAGTTTGAAAACAGCAGATTGCCGTGGCTTTTCCAGGTGACAACGGGATCCTGCGTAGGATCGTCGTTCGGGAAATAGTTTTCAGGGATTTGCGGTGCAGTGCCAGCCTCAAGGTCTCTTTCGTATTCGTCTTTGAGGCACTGTGGCTCGTACTCTGAATGTCCAGTCACAAAGACCTGCCTGCCATCGTTCCGGGTCACGATATAGGCCCCAGCGGTGTGAGAGGTTGCGATAATACTCAGATCCGGATGTGCCCTGATGTCCGCGAGCGCTACCTCAGCGTAACGTGAATGTGGTGCATCAAACGTGTCGTCAAAACCACGGGCGATAGGGGCCAACGGGTTTTCAAGCTGATGCCGATAAACGCCGGAGAGTTTCTGTGGCAGCAATTGCTTTCGTATTCCATAGAGGTGGTACATCGCAGCCTGAACTGCCCAGCACAGGAACATGGTTGATGTGACGTTACTCCACGACCAGTCAATGATCTCTGTCAGCCGTGGCCAGAATCGCACGTCATCAAACGGTAGCTGCCCCAAAGGCGCACCGGTGATGATCATCCCGTCATATCGTCGATATCGGATATCGTCAAACCGTCGGTAAAAGCGATCAATGTGCTCATCAGGTGTGTGGCGGGAAGAAGATTCATCAATCCGCATCAGTTCTACATTCACCTGCAGCGGTGAGTTGGACAACATCCGCAAGAGGTGAATTTCGGTTTCGATCTTTTTCGGCATCAGGTTCAGGATGACGATGTCGAGTGGACGGATGTCCTGATGTTCAGCAGTGATCTGAGGGATACAGAACACATTTTCCTGCCGCAATACGGTGCCCGCGGGAAGGTGGCTGTCTATCCTGAGTGGCATGGTCGCTCTCCAGACGTAAAAAAACCCACCAGCCTGCTTGCTAAAGTAGGTCGTCTGGATCCGTTCGGTTCGGCCTTGGCCTTCAACGCGCTTTGGGCACTTGGGCACTCAGGGCCTGACAGGATCTTGCTCACGCTCTCTTTTAGCCGTACTTTTATAGCGCCCGCAAGCTGATTCAAATCGGCGCTTCCGACGGATTATAGGCCTACACAGCCAAACATCAACCAGTCGGTTTGAGTTGTCTAGTCAACGACCTCCAGTGCGTCAGCAATGACATCAAAGATCTCGGTGATCTGTGCCTCGGTCACAATGAGCGGTGGCGAGAGCACGAGGGCATCACCAATGTTTCTTGCCCAGAGCCCACGCTCATAGCAGGCAGCCGATAGTGCCGCACCACGACGCATGGGTTCATCCGGATTGGGTGCAAGTTCGATGGCACCAATCAACGCAAATGCACGAACGTCAATGACGTGCCGATGGTCTCGCAGCCCAAGCGCCGAGGATACCCAGTGATCCTGTAAACCCTGAGCGCGTGTCAGGAGACCTTCGTCTTCATAGATCGACAATGTTGCCATCCCGGCGGCACAGGCCAGAGGGTGTCCGGAATAGGTGTACCCATGGGACAGCTCAGGTCCGGCATCTGGCGTCGACATGAACGTTTCGTAGATCTCATCGCTGACAAAGACACCGCCCATCGGCACCGTCGCATTCGTAATCCCCTTTGCCGTGGTGATGATATCGGGTGTCACACCAAACCGTTCGGCGGCGGTCATTGCCCCCAGGCGCCCAAAGGCCGTGACGACCTCATCGAATATCAGCAGGATGCTGTGCTGATCACAGATTTCACGGAGTCGTTGCAGGTAGCCGTTCGGAGGCATGATCACACCACCGGCTCCAGATATCGGCTCAACGATGACGGCCGCGATGGTGTCGGC